>NZ_DATIRM010000278.1:0-4204 GCF_035469765.1 Psychrobacter sp. | reverse complement strand
GATAGATTGGCTCGATCCCATAACGACCTCTATGATCATCAATAAACTGAACCATTACTTGGGTGGACGGTCGAGCTCCGCTTGGGCGAAAAAAGCAACAGCCTTGCGTATTATCTCGTTGGCTTGCTTGAGCTCTCTATTTTCGCGTTCAAGCTCTTTAATACGTTGCTCTTGGCTTTGAGCTTGTACTGAGGCAGGAATGGTTTGGTCTATGTGCTTCTTTGCCACAATCGCAGGGTCTCAGGCGTACAGCCAATCTTAGAGGCTATGGCTTGAATGGCTGACCATGTGGAGGGATAATCGCCTGCTGCTTCAATGAGCATGCGAACGGCGCGTTCTTTAATCTCGGAAGTGTAGGTTTGTATTTTCCTCAGGAGTGTAGTTTCGTGTTCTCATTGTCGTATTCTCTCAGAATATTGAGTCTCCGACACTACCGGGGCGGTTCACTTTTAAGCTTACTGGGCCATGTCTAGAATGAGATTATAAATTTTCCTAGATTATTGTACCTCTCTATGACAACTCCTTAACGTCCTTTACAGGCTTAATATTTATTAAGTCTGTCGTCAAAATATCCACTATCCCATCCTCTTTCATCTCATATAACTAGCAACATGAATTTTATTCATCTTTAGTTTAGATAGTATCATTTTTATTCATGTTTTGGTTCAGGTATGATTCATCTCATACACAAATTTGGTTTTATCTCAAATAATGAGATTAGATTAAGGTAGCGGATTATCATGAGTAAACAGTTTATATATTCCATCTCGAGCATTCGTTTTGATGAGAACTATCGTCCTGCAAACAGCACGCGTCTGACCACTAACTTTGCGAACTTGGCTCGTGGCGAGCATCGTAAAGAGAACTTACACAAAACGCTGACTATGATAAATAATCGTTTTAATACCTTGGCGCACTGGGATAATCCGACCGCAGACCGTTATTCTGTTGAGGTTGATATTATTTCTGTCGATATGGATATTGAAGGCAATGGTCAGACATTCCCTTCCATCGATACGCTGAAAACAACGATCATTGACCATAAAGAAAATAAGGTCATTGACGGTATGATCGGCAACAGTTTCTCATCTTATGTACGCGATTATGACTTTAGTGTGGTACTGCCAGAGCATCGCGACAAAAACTTAGCATCAATAACGCCAGAGGATTTTGGTGACCTGCATGGCAAGCTATTTCAATACTTATTAAACTCAGAGGCATACCAAGCCAATTTTACTAAAAAACCAGTGATTTGCCTGAGTGTTTCTACCAGTAAAACTTATCAGCGTACGACCAATCAGCATCCGGTATTAGGGGTTGAGTATAGACAAGATGACTATTCGTTGACCGATGACTACTTCCATAAGATGGGCTTAATGGTGCGTTATTTTATGCCTACTGGTAGTGTTGCACCATTGGCGTTTTATTTTGCCGGTGATTTGCTGAGTGATTACACCGACCTTGAGCTTATCAGTGCAATCAGTACCATGGAGACTTTCCAAAAGATTTATCGCCCTGAGATTTACAATGCCAATTCAAGCGCAGGTGAAGTATATCAACCTAGCTTGAAGTATCAAGATTATTCACTGACTCAGATTGTATATGACCGCGCAGAGCGCAGCCAAATGGCGGTGACGCAAGGTAAGTTTACTGAAGAGCAGTTTATCAAACCATACCAAGCCATACTTGAAGAGTGGGCGGCAAGCTATGATGTTGCAAGCGAGACTGTTCAAAGAGAAGCGGCTAAAAAAGAAACGGCTAAAAAACAGGCCGCTTAATTAATTTAACTCTAGCCGAAATATAGAATACAAATTAATAAGAAGATGAATCACATGAAACTATTATTACCGACGTCAACAGCGGGTAGCTTACCGAAACCTTCTTGGCTAGCAGAACCTGAGAAAATCTGGTCACCTTGGGCATTAGAAGGTGAGCAACTGCTTGAAGCCAAACAAGATGCTCTACGTGTGTCATTACAAGAACAGAAACATGCAGGTATTGATATTGTCAGTGATGGTGAGCAAACACGTCAGCATTTTGTGACCACCTTTATTGAATATCTTGATGGCGTCGATTTTGAGAAGCGTGAAACGGTGCGTATTCGTAATCGTTATGATGCCAGTGTGCCATCAGTCGTTGGAGCAGTTAGCCGTCAAAAGCCAGTATTTGTTGACGATGCGAAGTTTTTACGTCAGCAAACCGATCAGCCAATCAAATGGGCGCTACCCGGTCCGATGACCATGATTGATACGTTATACGATGGTCACTATAAAAGCCGTGAGAAATTGGCTTGGGAATTTGCTAAAATTCTTAATCAAGAAGCGAGAGAGTTAGAAGCGGCTGGTGTGGATATTATCCAATTCGATGAGCCGGCGTTTAATGTGTTCTTCGATGATGTGAACGACTGGGGTATCGCTACGTTAGAGCGTGCCATTGAAGGTCTAAAATGTGAAACAGCAGTGCATATCTGTTATGGCTATGGTATCAAAGCCAATACTGATTGGAAAAAAACACTGGGTTCAGAGTGGCGTCAATATGAGCAAGCCTTTCCGAAATTGCAACAGTCTAATATCGATATTGTCTCACTCGAGTGTCAAAACTCACATGTGCCCATGGATTTAATTGAATTGATTCGCGGTAAAAAAGTGATGATCGGTGCCATTGATGTGGCAACCAATACCATTGAGACTCCTGAAGAGGTTGCAGATACGCTACGCAAAGCTTTGCAATTCGTCGATGCGGACAAGCTCTATCCGTCGACCAACTGCGGCATGGCACCCTTGTCTCGCCAAGTGGCACAAGGTAAATTAAAAGCGTTAAGTGCAGGTGCAGAAATCGTTCGTAAAGAACTGACTGCCTAGTATTTACAAGTAAATATCAGTACGTGCCAGTACTTACTGAGCCCAAATTTAGGATTGCAGCAATGATTAAAGATATGATTGAAGCAACTGATTTTAGAGACGGCATGTCTTTGTTAACGACGGCGGTCAATATTGTCACCACAGAAGGTGCATCTGGTGCTCATGGCTTTACGGCCTCTGCGGTATGTAGCGTCACAGATAACCCGCCAACCTTACTTGTCTGTATGAATCAAACCTCTCGATCACACGCCCATTTCATTGACAACAAAACTTTATGTGTCAATGTATTAGGCGCACAGCATGAATATATATCTAATGCATTTGCCTCCAAACTAGGCTCAGAAGAACGATTTCAACAGGGCTCTTGGACTGAAATGGCAACAGGTGCGCCTGTTTTAGAAGATGCGTTGGTCAGCTTTGATTGTGAGATTGAGCACATTCAGGAAGTTGGCACGCACAGTGTTTTTATGTGCCGTGTTGTCGCCATCAAAAAAGCGGAACAACAAAGCGGGGCTGATGAAAGTTTGGTATAATTTAATCGCGCTTATCATCAAGTTGGTCAAGTAGAAATCGCTTGAGTCAGTGCTTTAATAAATTATCATTTAACAAAAACAATCCTTTAACCAATCATTTAAACGAGAAGTAATTATCCTGTGGAATTAATCATTTTCTTAATAATAGGCGCTCTAGCAGGATTTGCTGCGGGGCTTTTCGGCGTGGGCGGTGGAACGATTATCGTGCCACTGCTATTTATCGTCTTTACGCAAATGGGTTACAGTCCTGACAATATTATGCATTTAGCATTAGGGACGTCACTCGCGACTATTATTGTCACCTCTATAAGCTCTTTAATGGCACATAATAAAAAAGGCGCAGTCATGTGGCCTGTGTTTAAAAATCTGGCACCAGGTTTGGCGATTGGCTGCTTTTTAGGGGCAGGAATCGCAGGGCAGATCTCAGGCATTTATCTTCAGCTCATTGTTGGTGTATTTTTGCTGTGGGTTGCCTATAAAATGTTTACTGATGGCAAAAAGAAGGTAGACAACAATGCCAATCCTATCAATATGACACTTCCTTCAAAACCTAAGCAATTAGCGGCAGGTGGGGTTATCGGTGTGGCTTCTGCCATATTTGGTATCGGCGGCGGCAGCTTAACAGTACCTTATCTCACGCGCTATGGAGTGGTCATGCAAAAAGCAGTTGGCACGTCGGCAGCGTGTGGACTGCCTATCGCTTTTGCTGGGGCGTTAGGGTTTATGATTTTCGGGATGCAGCAACAAATCAATGTGCCCAATACTATTGGCTTTGTGCATATTTATGCCTTCTTAGGGATTAGCATCATG
>NZ_DATIRM010000277.1:0-18747 GCF_035469765.1 Psychrobacter sp. | reverse complement strand
CAGCCTCTGTCTGCGTAGGCACAGCAAGCAAGAAAAATTGATACCAGCAGTACGTTATGTATCGATATTGCTTTTCCTTGACTATATATATTTTATGGGTTTACTGCGGATTTATCGTGCTGCTACTGTTATGTATATTAAGGCTTATTGTGAGTGCTATTTGGGCGCTGTTACAAGCAACCTATCACTCATTCATATCAAATTTTTGACTTATGGCGTTTGGTATAGGTCAATATAAGGACTTGATGAAGGCTCAGTGACTGGTGAGCCATCCTCGGTCACTATAATAGGTGTAGCACTAATAGTAGTATCTGCTGTGACAGAGCTGCCAGTATTCGGTGCTGATACATTATTCACCACTGCAACTCTATTTGGATTAACTGAATCAGCTAAGTTGGCCTCATACATGATGTCATCATTACCTAGCTTGACGCCTCTATCATCAACCACAGTAGTCAGTAGAACCAACTCTGTAATACCTACCGTACTATTGGCAATATCGATCAGATGGCTTTGCTGCGTCGGTGTCATACGACCCATGACATAAACCACGCCATTATTGGTCACCGCTTTGATTTGTGACGCTTTTACGCCATCAGCGGTGGCTATCTTTGCCATCAGCTTTGATGTGATATAACCGTCGTGGACAGTTTGACTATAGCCTTTTGAAGCACCAACCGTCAGCTCATTGTACACTTGGCGCACGTCTGGCATAGAACCGACCACTTTACTAATTTCTGCCTTGACTGCCTCAGTCGGCACTTCACCGGTCAGTAATACAATACTATTAAAGCTATCAATACTCATGCGACTGGTCTGCTGCAAGCTCTCTTGCAAACCATAGACGTTAATCTTGACAGTATGCTCAATACTACGATCAAGCAGACGCTGCGGGATGGTGCGCTCAGTCATAGGCACGCCATAAGTACCTTGTGTACTATTGGTCAAATAGTTGGTGGTACAGCCCGTCGTGACAATACTCGACATTAACATAACGCTTATCGCAGTACGGCGTGGTGAGCTTAAAATAGCAGTGCGCAGATGCATTCTTGTCATGATTTACCTCGTAGAACATGAGTGGTCATAATAAATAATGGTGACAATTAATGGTGTTAACTCTTAACAAATATAACAGAATCTTGCTTCAAAACGCCCTTTGAGTGCTACTACTGTACTGACTTTTCACCACTTACGGTTAGGCTTTTAGTAACGATAGCGGCATCCTATGATTATTATCGTCATAAATAAAGCGCACGTCTTATTACCAAGCTGACGCGATAAATGCGCCTTGTAGCCATTCAGGCTGATTAATTTCTAACCGTTGATTTGGTTGATTATCCAACGTGATATTTGTCTCATTTTTACTATTACTGTTATTCGCCGTATTATAAGCAATCACATCAAATCGACATTCATAATCACTGTATTTTTGATTTTGCTGCAAAAAGTAACGCGCTGCTTTAATTATTTTTCGCTGTTTGCTTGTTGTTACGCTGCGCGCCGCATCACCAAAATATGAGCTCTGTCTTTGTCGCACTTCAACAAATACCAATGTTGACCATGCCTGTCCCTTTTCTAACATCACTAAATCAAGCTCGCCAACTTTGGGCTGCTGCCAGTTTTGGGCAACCAAAATCAACCCTCGCTCTTGTAGAAACTCACACGCCTGCTGCTCAAAATAACTGCCTTGGCGCTGTTTTGGAGAGGTTAGCATTAAAGGTTTATCATTTGCCATGACGTCTATCAGTCTGCTCAACATTTCAGAATTATCATAGCACATCATGCTAAACTAACCACTTTCGCGCTCAGATGCTGGTGTAGTTTTTTATGCTTTGCTTAAGCCTTATTGGATGAGGCAATTTTGCTTTTGGTATTATTAGCCAGTTTTATCAGTCAGCGCGCCATATCCCTTTATTTATTATCTTAATGACCCGAGGTTTTCATGTCTAGCCCTACCGCGATGCCAGCTTGTCTATATATCGTTGCCACGCCGATTGGCAATCTTAGTGACATGACACCGCATGCGATCGATGTCTTAAAGCAAGTTGCTATCATTGCCTGTGAAGATACACGAACCTCAGGTAAGCTATTATCCCATTTCGGTATCGATACCAAAGGCAGTAAAGCTGACGATAACAAAGAAGTAACGGTGCACAATAATAAAAATGATGCCGACAGCGATTCTGATATAGCTGTTAAGCAAAAAGGGCACAATAAGCTGTGGGCATATCATGAGCATAACAGCGCCATTCAAACACCCAAAATTATTGAAATGATTGAGCAAGGTCATTCCGTTGCTTTAATTAGTGATGCTGGCACGCCGCTGATTAGTGACCCTGGCTATCAATTGGTACAAGCAGCACATGCGGTTGGCGTTCGCGTATCCCCTATTATTGGCGCCTCTGCTGCCATTGCCGCACTGTCAGTTGCAGGGCTACCATCAGACCGCTTTAGCTTTATTGGTTTTTTACCAGCAAAAACCCACGGTCGCCAAAAACAATTGGCAGCACTGCACTCTCGCACTGAAACCTTGATATTTTATGAAGCGCCGCACCGTATTATTGCCAGTTTAGAAGATATGGCGACTGTATTTGGTGCTGAGCGTGAAGTGACGTTTTGCCGTGAATTGACCAAAACCTTTGAGACCGTAAATAAAAGTACGCTTGGCGCTTTGGTTGAATTTGTCAAAGCGGATGACAACCAGCAGCGCGGTGAAATAGTGGTGGTGGTCGCCGGAGCCAATGTTGCCCAAGACGATGATGACATCAGTATTCATGATAAATTGCTGCAACGGCTGCTAGAGGATTTATCGGTCAAAAAGGCTGCCGCGTTGGCCGCTGACATCACTGGCGTAAAAAAGAATGCGCTCTATCAGCGCTTGCTTGAGCTGCAGGCTGAATAATTTTCAACCATAAAAAATGTGTATTTATAAATTAATTGAGGAGAGGTAAGCAATGTACGATGTAATGGCAATAGGTAATGCCTTGGTTGATCACGAGTATGTACTGTCAGATGCCGCATTGGAAGAGACTGAACTGACCAAAGGCAATATGACACTGGCAGATATCGAAGAGCAGCAACAACTACTGGCTTACTTCAAGCTTGCTGAGATTAAGCCAACAAAACACGCGAGCGGCGGATCAGCAGCCAACACAATGTATACCTTTGCCAGCCTAGGTGGTAAGCCATTTTATGCTTGCCGCGTCGGTGATGATATTCAAGGCCAGTTTTATCTCAAAGACTTGCATGAAGCAGGCGTTGTAACCTCAGAAAAATCTATCCACACAAATGGTGTGACTGGCTCGTGTGTGGTCGCAGTCACAAAAGATGGCGAGCGTACCATGCAGACCTATCTTGGCACCTCAAGCGATATCGCAGCTGACAATGTCGATTTTGATGCATTGGTGCACGCAGACTGGCTATATATAGAAGGATATTTGGCCATGTCTGAGAGTATCCAACCAGCGATGACTCAGTTACGTCAGCAAGCGGGCATTCATAACGCAAAAATCGCCGTGAGCTTTGCCGATCCTGCTGTGGTGAAATTTGCCAAAGACGGCTTGCTCAATATGCTTGGCAATAAAGTCGCGGTGATATTTTGTAACAGTGAAGAAGCCAAGTTATTCACTGATAAAAAGCAAGTCAAAGCTGCCGCTCGTGCTTTGCTTGAGTATTGCCAAACAGCAGTTGTGACTGATGGTGCCAAAGGTGCGGTCATCGCCCATAAGTCTAATAACGAGTCAGAAATTGAGATTTATGACGTTGCGACACCAGTAGTGGCCAATGTTATCGATACCAATGGTGCAGGTGATAATTATGCTGGTGCGTTCTTATATGCTTTGTCACAACAATACAGCTTGCCAGAATGTGGACGTCTTGCCAGCGAAGTATCAGCACAAGTCATTCAACAGTTCGGGCCGCGTCTTATCTCACAAGATTATAGAGATATTGCTCAGCGCGTACTATCTGCTTAATCACTGAATACATGTATTTGATGCTAAACAAAAAGCCCATATCGATTTGATATGGGCTTTTCTTTGTGCACTATTTTGCGTTTAATTCAGCAAAATTATCCTGTAAGCTGCTTAAGCCGCAGCCAATGCTTGCTCCAAATCTGCTTTAATATCTTCGATATGTTCAATACCAATCGACAAACGCACCATATCAATGCTGACGCCCGCATTTTCAAGCTCTTGCTCATTGAGCTGGCGATGGGTCGTCGTCGCTGGATGACAGGCCAGTGATTTAGCATCGCCGATATTGACCAAGCGCGTAATCAGCTGCAAGGCATCAATAAAGCGCGCGCCTGCTTCAAGTCCACCTTTTACCCCAAAGGTCAAAATAGCAGATGGCGTACCTTTCATATATTTTTTGGCAAGCTCATGCTCAGGATGATCAGACAAACCTGCGTATTTTACCCAAGCAACTTTATCATGGTCACGTAAATATTCTGCGACGGCTTGCGCATTCTGTACATGACGCTCCATACGTAAACCCAGTGTCTGTAAGCCTTGCAAAATACTAAAGGCATTTAACGGGCTAAGTGCTGCACCAGTATTACGTAGTGGTGCGACACGAGCGCGGGCGATAAATGCCGCAGCGCCAACGTCTTTGACAAAGTTTACGCCATGATAGCTAGCATCAGGAGTATTAAGTAACGGGAAACGCTCAGGATAATCACCCCATGGGAAGGTACCACTATCAACAATCGCACCGCCAATCGAGGTGCCCGTACCACTCATATATTTGGTCAATGAATGAATGACAATATCAGCACCAAAATCAAACGGACGACATAGCGCAGGTGTCGCAACCGTACTATCAATCACGACTGGTACACCATACTCGTGAGCGATATCGCTAAGCGCCTGAATATCAATGATGTTGCCGAGTGGATTACCGATACTTTCCGCAAAGACCATTTTGGTTTTATCATCGATTAAATCACGAATCGCTTCAGGATCTTTGTGATCAAAGAAGCGAACTTCGATACCTTGGCGCGGCAAGGCATGCGCAAATAAATTATAAGTACCACCATATAGGGTTGATACTGCCACAATATTATCACCCGCCTCACAAATAGTTTGAATGGCATAAGTGATAGCAGCCATACCAGATGCCACCGCAAGGGCACCAATACCGCCTTCAAGCGCAGCAACACGCTCCTCTAACACAGCGTTGGTGGGATTCATGATACGAGTATAGATATTGCCCGCGACTTTTAGATCAAACAAATCTGCACCATGTTGAGTATTATCAAACGCATACGAACTGGTATGATAAATAGGCACGGCTACCGCTTTGGTAGTCGGCTCGACAGTATAACCGGCATGAATCGCTAAAGTCTCGAGGCGTTGGGTATTCTTTGCTTGCTGGGCTGCTTGCTCATCACTCATAGTACATTCCTTTGTATTGATCAAAAATTATTAATTAACGAGGTATCGCTTAAAAGTCATCTCAAAAAAGCCATTTGCCAAATCATAGCAATAAAAAAGCTGAGTTCATGATAACTCAGCTTCTTTATTAAAAGAATAGCAAACTATGCATCTCTTAATGACAAATATTCATAAGCGATAAACTCAACAGACTTGTTCGCACTATAAATGACGGCCGTTCTTATAACGGCTACTTTGCTTTTATTTGTAGTAAGCATTTTCTGTACGAGTGTGGTCAGTTTCATCAATGACTTGCGTCAGCTCTGGTATTTGCTGTTTGAGCTGTACTTCAACGCCTTGGCGCAATGTCATGTCAACTGCTGAACACCCTTGGCAACCACCACCGAATTTCAAGACAGCCGTTAAGCCAACACCTTCTTCATCAATCAGTTCAAGCAACTGTACGTCACCACCATGCGCTGCTAAGCCTGGGTTAATCTCTGACTGCAATACGTAATTGATGCGCTCTTCGACACTGGCATCAGCACCCACTTTAGGTACTTTAGAGTTTGGGGCACGGAAAGTTAGCTGACCACCGAAACGGTCTTTATTATAATCAATCACTGCATCTTCTAGATAAGGTACTGACGCCGCTTCGATAAACGCAGAGAAGTTGTCATAAGTAAAACGTAGATCAGCACTGTCTTCTTCACCTGGCTGATTATAAGCCATACAGCACTCTGCACGCGGGGTTCCAGGATGCTCAACGAAGATACGGACACCGATACCATCAGTATCCTGCTTAGCTAGCAAATCTGCCAAATACCCTTGAGCTGACTCAGTGATGGTGATACTGCTTTTTGCTTCAGCTTGCTCAGTATCTAGCGCTGATTCATAGTCTACAGACTGGTCTAATTGGTTATCAGCTTGGTTTTTCTCACTCATAATGTTTCCTATGCGTTATGACACAAACGCTATATCTATTATGGCTACTGTGTCGTGAATTTGGACGTTTTGAAATTTTTGAAAGCTATGTGGCTTATATAAGTTATATGGGCTATCAATGTTTGAGGCTTATTATTGTATTGCTCTGACCATAATGATTATAAAAGTTAATGCGTTTATAACGGCTATTATACCTTACTCAAGCCATAATTCCGACCGCGCTACTGTGAATTAAACCAAAATGGCGACAAATGACTGTTATCAGTTTTATTAATAATGACGAAGTAGAGACAATAAATACCGCTTATCCAATGATTGATACATCACCTGCTATATAAAGACGGCTAACGTGATTATCAAGTTATTTAAACACCTAACCAAAAGAGCATCTTGCTTTAATATTTTATTTTATATACTATAATTAAATATAATAAATTTTTGGTTTTTGAGAAACCAATATGCCTTTTTACAACTGTCGTCCCTTTATCCTTCCTTATTAAGAGCAACCCATGAGTAAATCATTTGACGATATCACCAAGCACGTTTCAACCAATATGGCTAAACTACATAAGCACATTCCCGAAACCACCAAAGCGTTTTCTCAACTTGGTGCAGCGGCAACGGCTGATGGTGTGTTAGATAAAAAAACCAAAGAGCTGATTGCGCTAGCATTAGCGGTTGGCGCTCGCTGTGATGCTTGCATTGGTTTCCATACCAAAGCATTGGTAAAGCTTGGCGCGACTGAACAGGAAGTAGCTGAAACATTGGGCTTGTGTGTTTATATGGGTGGTGGGCCAGCTATGATGTACGCGGCTGAAGCGGTAGCAGCATTCAATGAGTTTAGTAAAGAAAGCTAGACCTTACTTTTAATTAGCTTTGTCTTAAATACATCTGCCAGTGATTGAATACATTGCTGGCAGTTTTTTTGTGCTTATAATAAAGCTCACATCAGAGAGCAATCAGCTATGGTATAACTTAGCAATCGCTTCATTCCTATTCTGATTAGAACAACCTGAGTTCAAGAGACTGCTTTTATGATGACACGGACGTTGCACTTAGTGACTACAAACGATGGTGAACAAATTGCCGTTTGGAAAGTGATTAACCATGTAGAAGACGTTACGATGACCCATACTCCGGCAACTGGCCTGTCTGACGTTACCGCACAAAATGTATTTTTGACGCATGGTACATTTTCAGACAAGCAAACCTGTCTAAAAATCGCTGAGTATTTAGCAAGTCTTGGCCATCACTGCTACATCATGGAATGGCGTGGTCATGGTGATAGCGCCCTACCAAAAGAAAAATTCAATTTCGAAACTGTCGCCACTTATGATTATGAAGCGACTTTTCGCTATTTTTTTGAGGAATTAAAACTCGATAATGCCGCAACAGAGATTTGGCCAACAGTAACTGCATGGATAGAGAAGCATACAAGCTAAGACTGTGACAGTGGTATATAACCTCTCATGATGAATGACTAGGCTATGAGATTTGCCCCTGTGACGAGAAGACAGCCATGAACATCTTTACACTTGTCAGAAAGTCACAGGCTGTGTCAGTATTAGCGTCATCAATTTTTAATCAATAAAAATAAGTCGTAGGAAATTGGCGTCTATGAGTAAATTATCAGAGCAACATTCAGATAAGCAAAACCCTGATCAAAAAAACAGTAAACACTATCGTTATTTGGTCTTTATCGGACGTTTCCAGCCGTTTCATTGTGGACACAAGGCAGTCATTGACGAAGCGCTAAAACGCTCGGATGAAGTGATTATGCTTATTGGCTCGGCCAATCTACCGCGCAGTTTGCGTAACCCATTCAGCGTTGCTGAACGCGCGGCTATGATTAAGGGCACGTATTCAGCAAAGGAAGCAGCGCGTATCCACTGCGTCGGATTGGACGATGCTCTCTACAATGACACGCGCTGGCTACAATATGTGCAAGCCGGTGTAAAATCTATCACTGGCGACTTACAAACTGATATCGGTCTGATTGGTCATTCAAAAGACAGCTCATCGTATTATTTATCGCTATTCCCAAATTGGGCGTCCGTATCTGTACCCAATTATCATAATTTATCCGCCACGCCTATACGTGATAGCTATCTGATGGGTGCCACGCCAACGCCTGAGCGTACCCCTGAATCAACGCGCCAAGTATTAACCGACTTCAAACAAACAAGCGAATACCAACAGCTGCACGCAGAAGCAGATTTTGTTGATAAGTATAAAAGACAATGGGAGTCTGCTCCTTATCCACCGACCTTTATGACCGCTGATGCTTTGGTCGTCCAATCAGGGTATATCTTACTGGTTGAGCGCCGCAGTATGCCGGGGCAAGGATTGTGGGCACTGCCGGGTGGCTTTTTAAATCCAAAAGAGACCCTATTTGATGCCTGTATCCGTGAACTACGTGAGGAAACCCGCCTTAAAGTTCCTGAGCCGGTATTGCGTGGCTCTTGTCATAGTCAACATACCTTTGATGACCCATATCGCTCAGCGCGTGGGCGTACGATTACTCAAGCATTCTACTTTCAGCTCAAAAATGATCCAAAGGGCTTGCCAAAAGTAAAAGGTGGCGATGACGCAGCCACAGCTTTTTGGTTACCACTGGCTGAGCTTGAGGCCACCATGATGTTTGAAGATCACTATGCCATTATTACTAAAATGGTTGGTTTGTAGGATTTTATCAGACGACTATTCAATTTTTTATTGACAATTTTTCATGCCCAAACCGATAGACGGTAAAGGCTTCGCGCCGCAACTTTTGTGATATCTCAAAGCAGAGGAGTTCTGTGATGTACACCAGCAATCTAAACAATTTAATCTTAAATAGCGACAGCTATAAAACCTCACATTGGGTGCAATATCCAAAAGGTAGTGAGTATCTCTCTATCTATATTGAGGCACGTAAGGGCGACTACGATGTGGTATTTTTTGGGCTGCAAGCGTTTATTAAAGAATACCTAAGTATACCGATTACCCATCAAGACATCGATGAAGCTGAAATGGTTATTCAAGCGCATGGCTTAACTTTTAACCGTGCTGGCTGGGAAAGTTTGGTCGATAAGCACGGCGGCTATCTGCCATTACGTATCGAAGCTATACCCGAAGGCAGCATCGTGCCAGTATCCAATGTCGTCTGCCAAGTCATCAATACCGACCCAGAGTTTTATTGGCTGCCAAGCTATATCGAAACAGCGCTACTGCGCGCGATTTGGTATCCGTCAACGGTCGCTAGTGTCTCGCACTATTGCAAAGGCATCATTCGTCAAGCACTAGAGAAATCTGCGGACAACAGCGATTCCTTAATTTTTCGCTTACATGATTTTGGGGCGCGTGGTGCATCTAGCCAAGAATCCGTAGCACTCGGCAGCTTGGCACATTTGGTGAACTTTGCTGGTACGGATTCGATGACTGCGTTAGTGGCTGCCAGTCGTTGGTATCAAATGGATAAAGACATGCCAGCGTTTTCTATTCCTGCCGCTGAGCATAGTACGATGACGGCATGGAGACGCGACGGTGAAACTGCCGCCTTTGCCAATATGATTGAACAGTTTGGCGGCGCAGGTAAAAGCTTTTCTGTGGTCTCTGACAGCTACGACTTATGGAACGCCATTGACAATATTTGGGGCGGTAGCCTAAAAGATGATGTTGAAAATATGGGTGGCACATTGGTTATCAGACCAGATAGTGGCGATCCAGCTAAAGTGGTGAGCGAAGCATTAGAGCGTTTGGCAGTAAAATTCGGTACGACGGTCAATAGCAAAGGCTATAAAGTCCTGCCCGATTACGTCCGCATCATCCAAGGTGATGGTATCAGTCCAAAAAGCTTGAGCAAGATTATCGATGTGATTATGAAAGCGGGCTTTAGCGTTGATAATGTGACCTTTGGTATGGGCGGTGGACTGCTACAACAAGTCAATCGCGATACCATGAGCTGGGCGATGAAAGCCAGTGCCATCTCTATCAATGGCGTATGGAAAGATATTTATAAAGACCCTGTTACCAGCCGCTCAAAACGCTCAAAGAAAGGACGTTTGGCATTAATCAAACACAGTAATGGACAATTCGAGACCATCAAAGCTGATGAACTTTCTGCTGAGAATGACAACCTACTGCGTGAGGTGTATGTCGATGGCAAATTATTCGTAGACGATAGTCTTACTATTATTAGAGAGCGTGCAGGATGGTAGCTACTAGAAAAATACAAAATAAAATAGCCGCGGTTGCGAAGGATGTGTTTCTTGCTCCTGTATACCTTTATCAAGGTCGCAAAATAAAACGAGATACGGTCCGTTTACCTGAGCCAAATGGAGAAAGACATGGGTCTGTGCAACTGGGTAACCCAAGCAATCAGTGTACTGCTCAGAATAAGCCAACATTAACTCTTATGGTAGTTGGTGATTCGGCAGCCGCTGGTGTTGGCAGTGAAACGCAGCAAGAAGCGCTCATTGGTAAGCTCATCCCTATTTTGCAGCAACAGCCTGCTATTGATACCCAATTTTCGGTATTAAACTGGTCCCTACAAGCGACAACGGGGCACACCAGTTTTGATATTTTACGCAGGCTATATATTATGCCAGCGCCAAGCGAGCCTATCGATGTGATGATACTGAGTGTCGGCGTCAATGATACGACATCGAGTGTTGCTGTAGACAAATGGCAACAGCAAATTAAAGATATTATTGCCATTGCCCAGCGTAAGTTTGGCGTGCGCGAGTTGGTTTTCTTAAGTCTGCCGCCTATGGCACAAATGCCTGCCATCCCTGCCCCACTCAGTCACTTCGTGGGTGCTAAAGCTTCTATTCTTGATAGCATATTGCAGCAAATATGCGCGAGTAATAACCATGTCACTTATATGGCAACGGATTTCCCACGCATGATCGCTGAGCACTCTAATGGCACGCCCATCGATATCAAAGTAATGTTTGCTATTGACGGTTTTCATCCGAGCAGCCTAATGTATGGCTATTGGGCTCAGCAAGTATCAGAGCTAATACTAGAGTTACTCGACTCTTCTAATACTTAATTCATTCGCCAAAAAATCAAAAAAAACCGCTGAATAGTCAGCGGTTTTTTATATTCTTAATACTATCACAGTGCATGTTTGAGAAAACACATGCTCAAAATAATATCACACAATACGTGTGAATTATTCTGCAGCGTCAGTATCAGCAGCTTTCTTACGGCCACCAAACGCACCAAAGCGTTTGTTAAAGCTTGCAACACGGCCTTCAGTAGAAGTTTTACGTTGCTCACCAGTATAGAATGGATGCGATGCACTTGAAATATCAAGTGGGTAGTATGGGTATTCTGACCCTTCGTATTCACGAGTGGTTTTGGTTTTAACAGTTGAACGAGTCAAAAAGAACACGTCAGCGTTGGTGTCATGGAATAAAACTTCTTGGTAATTAGTAGGATGGATATCTTTACGCATAATAAACTCTCTAGGTCCGATGTATGTATAACGCCTTTGCAGAACGACATTTTTAATGATGCATTCGGCAAACGATGACATACGTAACTGAGGCACTAAGGACATTCTCAGTCTGGCAACTGCGTCACTGGCTTATTCCAGCACCCAATACCACACCTCTGCTCGCTTAGCCTTTCCCCAGCGGGAAAATTAAACCGCGATTTTACCGGTTTTTGGGGTTTGATGCAAGCAGCAGTTGTGAGCGTTATCAGTGCTAATTTGTCACTGCAGCAGGGATAGTATTGAGGCAAATATACAAGCCACGTATAATAACGCGTTAGATAAAATAATCAATAGCTGTTATTTATATAGATTAATTTAATAATAGCATTTGATCAGCATTGCTGCTTCACTTATCAATTCATCTAAAGTATTAACACTTAATAAGGATAAGATAATGAAAAATCTCACCATGAAAAATACGATAATAAAAAACAGTGCTAAAGCTCTATTTATCAGCTCAGCACTTGCGATAACTACGCTAGCAAGTGCGTCTCTACCGGTTCAATGGCAACTAGATGACTCCCACACTCGTGTCGGATTTTCTGTCAATCACCTAGGGTTTTCGACTACCATGGGTCATTTTAATGACGTCAAAGGGGTGGTCAATTACGATATCAAAGCCCCTAATAAAGCCAATATGAACTTCACCATTGCAACTGACAGCATTGATACCAATTGGGATGCGCGTGATGCTCATCTAAAAAAGGATGAGTTTTTTAATGTGGCAAAATATCCAACCATGACTTTTAAATCGACTAGCGTCACATTTAAAAATCCACAACAAGCCGCAGTCACGGGCGACTTTACCATGCTAGGTAAAACCAAACCACTGACCTTAGATGTGACTCTAAATAAAATAGCCAATAGTCCGCTGACCAAAGAGCCTGTTATTGGCTTTCGCGCGACCGGTGTGATTGACCGTGCCGCTTATGGTATGACCGCTTTTGCAAGTGGCATCACAACCGAGGTACCGATTCAAATTGATGGTGAGCTCATTGAGAAAAAAGCCGCTACGAAGAATAAAGCAAAATAATACAGGCTTATAATGATGAATTTCACTCTCTCTTGAAGTAAGTCACCCGTCAAAAATACCGCCTCAAAAAAAACAGCCCATATAGTGGCTGTTTTTTTATGGAATAAAAGTATCTCTTCCAACCTTATCTATATATTCATTAATTTACATAAATACCTTTTATATACTTGTGAGACTCGACCTTTATTGTTATATTCGTATATACGGATTCACGAATATAACACATAACACTGAGGGAGCAGAAAGATGGATACAGTACAGGTAGGTTTTGCCGACATAAATAAAGATTGGGATAGAGATATCGCAGAGTATCACTTTGATATATATCATTTATCTGGTTGGATTGCCGCGTCAGCTATTGTAGATAAAGGTACACCTCAAGGTGTGGTTGCTACTTATAAAAACAAAAAAGTCTTCTTACCTATTATCATACGAGAAATTGACTCAGAGCATTGGGATGCCATTTCTACTTATGGTTATGGCGGTCCCTTGATGGACAAATCTCTAACCGATGCCGATTTAGACATTGTATTAGAAGAGATTAGAGTTTTTCTCTGTGACAGAGGCTGTGTATCTTTATTTATGCGATTGCATCCGATTATCAATAAAGAATGGATTCCTGCTGTCGGAAAAGCACTGACACATGGATTGACATTAATGTCTGACTTAAGCAAATCTGAAGAAGAACACTGGAGCGAGACCCAAAACCGTCATCGTAGAGGTATTAAAAAAGCATTAAAAATGGATGTCGTGACAAAAACTGAATGTTTGACGAGAGAAAGTGCGGTGGTATTTTCCAACATTTATAAAGAAACGATGGCCCATGTTAAGGCAGACCAATATTACTTTTTTGATGATGATTATTTTTTCAACCTACTTGAGAATCTACAAGACAGAATAGTATTAATAACTGCTTATCAAGACAACAAAGCGATTGCCTCATCTATTTATACCATTTGTAGAGAGTCGAATATTATGCAGTTCCATCTAGGTGGCACACTCAACGCATACACCCACTTGCAGCCCTCCAAACTCATTACTCATGTTGCGCGTAATTGGGGTAGAGATAATAATTATAAAATCCTACACCTTGGTGGCGGTGTTGGTTCGAACTTGGACTCTTTATATGAGTATAAAAAAGGGTTTAGTTCGCAAGAATTAATCTTTAAAACTTATAGACTCGTTGTCAATCCAGAAAAGTATGCAGAGTTGGTGGCGGATATTTGGTTTACTGAGGAAGATTTAATCTCAGAATTTTTTCCTTTGTATAGAAAAACGCCTACTATAGAGACTGTTTCAGATATTACTCAAGCTGAGTCGTTGGCAGATTTTTGAGAGACAACCTCTGATCAATAGTATTGTATTAACATCTAACTCAAGCAAATAAAAAGCAGCCACAATAATGGCTGCTTTTTTATGAGAAAATCTAGATATTATTTGGTTTTAACGATATGCCAAACGCCCAGCTTATTGTCGCCATCTTTATCACCAACCTTGGTGTCATTGGCGTAGAAATATAAGGGCTTGCCATTCATCGCCCACTGGTACTTACCGTCTTCACGCTTGAATGCAGCAAACTGACCTGAAGCTTTAGCATTGCTAGGTGCCATAAATGCTGGCCACACTAGCAAACAAGCGCTGCCACACTCTGATTTATTCATTGAGTCTTTATCAAAGGTATACAAAGTCATATGGTTGCTTGCGTCAACTAACATGCCGTTCTTACTAGTTACTGGGGCGGTATTATTGCTAGTGGCTTGTACATCATGCATGCCAGAATCGTCATTACCGACCATATTGTTTAATGTTGAGCAACCGCTAAGCGCTAACACCCCACTAAGAGCAGATAATACAAGTATATGTTTCATAATAACTTCCTTGTCATTTTTATCATAGATTGTTAATTGTGATTGAACCGTTCTCATTATCCTAGGGTTTAAGCCTTACTAAAATAAAGCAAATGTCTTAAACCCACTATCGAGGTTTAAAATATAACATAGGCTTTATAGCGATTATCCCTATCCTTATAAAAATTTACAAAAGTGCATAAATATTACAAATTGGATAAGCTAGACTTTTTACGCTGCAGATGACCATGGCCATTCGTTGACAAAACTCATGTATGCATTTACCAATTTGCCATCCTATTCCTTGTAGTTTTTCGTAAAATACTGCTATGAAGATTAAGTATGGCTACACAATAGTGAATGTGACCATTGCGGATTGTTATCACTATTGAAGTTAACTATCTATGCACGCATATCATTACCTATAAGCCATCTCATGAATATGCCAAGTACCACTTCAAGTCACACTTGATACACATGCTCTTAAGGATATAACCACGACCATGACTCACTCCTTTATAAATACTCAAACACCTGCGGCTCAACGCGTCGGTATCCTCGGTGGTGGTACGGCAGGGGCAACGATTGCCATTCGATTGGCAGCATTAGGGCTTGAAACTTATGTATTTGAAAAAAATAAATCGCTGATTGATGGTCCACCGATGTGTCATTTGCACGCTGGTGGCAATCTCTATCGCGAAATTCCTGACGAAGATTGCGTCGCACTTCTCAAGCAGTGTATCGATATTTTACGTCTTTATCCCTATACCATCGATGTGCGCCCGACTGTATTTGCAGTGCCGACTCGCGATGAGGGTTTGCCAGCAGACTTGCTACCGCGTCTTGATATATTGACCGAAGCGTATCGTGAGCTGATTGCTCAAGATGCCAATAACAAAGTACTGGGTGAACCGGAAGATTATTATCAGCTCTACAGCCATGAGCAACTGATTGCATTGTCTGAGCGTGAGCAAGTTACGGCACCTAGTACCGTGGACGAATGGATGATACCGGTTGCAAAATATTTGGATTTAAATAAAGTCAAATTTCCACTGATCGTGGTACAAGAATATGGCTGGAATATATTTCGCTTGGCAGCATCAGCGCAATTGGCATTAGATGGCTATCAGCATGCGCATGTGTTTACCGATACTCAGGTAAAACAAGTGATGCCTGTGGACTGTGAAAACTGCTCAAACGCTGATCATCATGTGACCAAATGGCGTATTGACTATCAACAAGGCGCTAATTTAGACCCTGAAGCGCAATCTAACGGCAAAATCGAGTCTATTGAAGTCGATTACCTCGTCAATGCTTGTGGTTTTCGTACAGGGGTGATTGACGATATGGTCGGTGTCAAAGTCACGCGTATGGTAGAGTTTAAATCCTCTTATATCACTCATTGGGAGGATACCGGTGGGCAGATACCGGAGATTATTGTCTACGGCAGTCGCGGAACGCCAGAAGGAATGGCACAGCTAACGCCTTATCCGGGAGGATATTTTCAGATACATGGTATGAGTAAGTTCATCACATTGTTCGATGATGGCTTGGTGGCATCGAGCACAGACAGCGCACAACCCAAACTGCCGCCACAGTATGTACACTATATCGAAGACGGATGGGATAAAGCGCCACTGCAAGCGCGTAGTCAACAAGCGATTGACTATGTCGCACAGTTTATACCGACCTTTGATAGCGCTCGTACTATCGGCAACGCCTTATACGGTGGGCAGCAAATCCCTGGTGAGGACGATACCCTGCGGGTCGCTGATGTGAGCTTATATTCTAATATTCGCTACGCGCGGGCTGAAAACGTTAAAGCCTCCTCGACCTTGATAGCGGCGGATCAAATCGTTGATGAATTAAGTGAGCTTGGCTTAATTAATAAGGATACGCAGGCAAATCGTAATCGCTATGACCATGAGTGGGCCTATTTAGCGCACAATGACAGCATGAGCATTCATGCTGTTGCTCGTGATTTGGCAAAACAGCGCAGCTTTCCAGTAGCGATGGCAGGTGTCAATTGTGATATTAATGGTATTCATGAGCCAACATTAGCAGATTTAAATGCGAACAATGATTCAAGCACTACTGAAATGTAAGAGCAGTATTTTTAATTTTTAAGCAAAAAAAGGGAGAGAATGGCTTACTTTTAGCCGTTCTCTCCCTTTTTCATATTTGTTTACATATTTGCTTTTAGTTGCCAGCCATCTTTTCCGTATTGACAGCGGCATCTATTTTGACCATGGTCTGCAGTAAATCAATGGCATCACCAATCGTATTACATACTACCAAGCGCTCAAGGTCTTGCTGCTTCATAAACCCTTGCTCAGTGGTATATTTTAAATGCTCAATCATACGATCATAAAAACCATTGATATTTAAAATAATCATTGGCTTTTCATGTTGATACAGTTGGCGCCATGTGGCGATTTCCATAATTTCCTCTAAGGTACCAAGCCCACCCGGTAAGGTAATAAACGCATCAGCATATTCTGCCATCACCGTTTTGCGCGTGTGCATGGTATCCGTCAGATGTAGACGGGTCAGCTGCTCATGAGCAATTTCGTGCTTAAGCATAAAGGTTGGAATCACGCCGACCGCTTCAGCACCGCCTTGAATCACTTCATCAGCGACAGCACCCATGAGCCCGATACTCGCGCCGCCATATACCAAGCCCATGCCATTGTCTGCTAGCGCCTGACCAAGCTCGCGCGCGGCTTGCTCATATACGACATCATTGCCCAAACGCGACCCACAATAGACTGCCACAAGCGGCATAGTTAACGCTGATTTGTCCACGGCTTTCTCGATATTGGTAATATCTTGGCTGGTAATCACTTCATACATGCCATTATTAATATTCATTTGCATATAGCTTCCTTAATTTTTATATCAGTTATTTTTATTGAGAACTTGTTTATTCAAGCATGTTAAATCTTCAAAATAGCCATTCATTCCAATCTTTATGGATCATATCATGCAAGATAAATTGGGATAGAGCTTAGAAGTCATATTTGAGCGCCTTCCCTACTGGGATTTATTTTAACATAAGCAATGCTAACACACGGTAGCAGCGATTTATCACTACGCAATTACTACATTTTAGGGCCCTTTATTTATCGCATATCCGTAGATGTATTATTATTCAGTTTTTCTTAATTCTGCTTCTTTTTCGGTTTTAACGCGCTTAGTCAATGCAGAATAAAGTGACGGCTGCATGTTATGAATATTGCCAAGCATCCATTTAACATAGGTAATTGGTACGTCTTTAATCGGTATGCCTTTATGTTTACCAAAAGGCATTTTTCTGACCGGATTGGCTTTATTGGAGATAGCATGTGCTGCCGCAAAATCATTCGGCGCAATCTCTAAACGCTCGCAGCAAGCCTGATAAAGCAGATAACACATACGGGCATCGCCGAGCGCATCATGAGCGGCTATCGTCATCCTACTTGCCTCATTCTGACCTAATAACTGCTCGATACATTTGGACTGACCATAGGCGCTCCATTCCGGAAATGCGACGCGTGCCAGCCTAACGGTGCAAATTAGCTTGGCAGAAGGACTGCCAATCACCCGCCAATCAAAGCGTACATTATGACCAATGAGGTATGCAGGCAATTCAAACTGCTCAAGCTCAAAATGCTCGAGCCCAGCCACATCGTCATCGGTAATACCATGTACCCTAATCACAACCGGCGATATCGAGCGACCACTATTAAAGTATTTCATCCACTCAAAGCCTGTGGCTACGTTGATGGTTGCCACTTGGATAGGTCGTGGATCTTTACTTTGATCAGTTTCAGTATCGATTATCAGTGCAGTGTCAGTCAGGTTAAAAGCAGTAGTCATAAGAGTTTAACCATAGCAAGTTGCAAATAAATGATAGACGATTTTTCTCCTTTAAAAAGAGCATTATAGTAGATAAGATTGTATTTGATACTCTTTCATTTATGGGGATAAAAACCAGATATAACAATGCTATACCAATAGTAAAGGTTAAAAGCCATATAATAGAAATGAAAGCAATAACAAGACAAAGAGATGTCGATGCGA
>NZ_DATIRM010000276.1:0-6255 GCF_035469765.1 Psychrobacter sp. | reverse complement strand
CTATTTATATAAAAAAGACATTTAAAATTAAATTTATCATGTGGCTGCTTTATGGGGCAATCACTGCAATATTACAAGCAGTATTGATCACTGGCAGCCATAATCATATGCACTGATATACTATTGAGAATTAAACGCCAGACGCATTCGGCACCAATAATACCACGGCATTGGCCATAATGCCCTCTTGCCGACCGGTAAAGCCGAGTTTTTCACTGGTGGTTGCCTTAACACTGATATTACTCACGTCAGTTTGTAAGTCATTGGCAATATTGGCGCGCATGGCTAAATTATGTGGTGCCAATTTTGGACGCTCACACATCACAGTGATATCAGCATTGCCCAACGTATAACCGGCGGCTAACACTTTACCATACACATAACGAAGTAGGACGCGCGAATCTAAGCCCGCGTGCGCTGCATCGGTGTCGGGAAAATGCTGCCCAATATCGCCAAGTGCCAATGCACCAAGCAAAGCGTCAGCAAGTGCATGCAATACCACGTCACCATCAGAGTGCGCAAGTAAGCTGTGCGTATGTTCAATGGGCACACCTGCCAGCACTACATATTGCTGCTGCTGACCGTTATTATGAAACGCATGAACATCAATACCTTGACCAATTTTTATCATTATCATTCCAAGTGAATTAACGGTGATTAGAATAAGTTAAAACCACTATCTAAATTTTTAAAGCTGTTTTATGGGCAGTAAGATACCTTAGCTCGCCACCAGTTTCAATTAACTGGTATAATATGACGCTTATTTTATCATAATACCCAATCCAAAAGAAAAACCGGCACTACCAACTTGCGAAGCTTACCATTATATAGCTATTGCATTAATCTTCAGTGCCATTATAAATCTTGGACAAAGTATAAATAGTTGAGCCGTTTTATGTCAGCCATACCAAACACTTCTAGCACATCAGTTTCTGCTTCTTTTGACGCCCATCGCCCTCTAACGCTTGCCGATATCGACAATCCTAGCACTAAGCATGTGATTGTCGGGATGTCAGGCGGTGTCGACTCTTCTGTCTCTGCTGTATTGCTTCAGCAGGCAGGCTTTGTAGTCGAAGGGCTGTTTATGAAGAATTGGGAAGAAGATGACGGCACTGAATATTGTACGGCGATGGATGACTTAGCCGACGCGCAAGCGGTGTGCGATAAAATTGGCATAAAATTGCATACCGCCAACTTTGCGATGGAATACTGGGATCGTGTTTTTGAGCACTTCTTAGCAGAATACAAAGCCGGACGCACACCAAATCCTGATATTTTATGCAATAAAGAAATTAAGTTCAAAGCATTTTTGGATTACGCCTTAACGCTTGGCGCTGATTATATCGCTACTGGTCATTATACTCGCCGCAGTGTGAATTATAAGAATAAAGAAGGCGTTGAAGTAGCACAATTGCTACGTGGTCTGGATAACAATAAAGACCAAAGCTACTTTTTGCACGCGGTTGGCGGTGATAAAATTGCCAAAACTTTATTTCCAGTTGGTGAGCTTGAAAAACCAGTCGTTCGTCAAATCGCTGAAAAGCATGACCTGATTACCGCCAATAAAAAAGACTCAACTGGCATTTGCTTTATTGGCGAGCGCCGTTTTAAAGACTTTTTACAGCAGTACTTGCCGGCACAAAAAGGTGATATCGTCACTGACGATGGTCATACCATTGGTACGCATGACGGTCTAATGTATTACACCTTAGGTCAACGCGGCGGTATCGGTATTGGCGGTGTCAAAGACCGTCCTGAAGAGCCGTGGTTTGTGCTTGCAAAAGACTTAGATAACAACCGTCTTATTGTCGGTCAAGGTCACGAGCATCCTATGATGCTGAGCCATGAGTTACAGGCTTATAAGCTTGATTGGATAGATGGTTTGCCACCAACTGATATCTTTAGTCCTGATGGTTTGCGCTGTATGGCAAAATCTCGCTACCGTCAGCCCGACCAAGCCTGTCGCGTGTTTGCTAGCAATGAAGACGGCTCTGAGGTTCGTGTTGTTTTTGATGAACAACAACGTGCCGTTACCCCCGGTCAATCAGCCGTATTTTATATCGATGAGGTTTGTTTAGGTGGCGGTGTGATTGCTGCTATTGATGCGCCTTGTGGGTTTTAAAGCTATTTTTCTGTAAAAATTAAACGTTGTATTATTTGTTAGTTTGTAGTCATTTTTAATTTCTAACCCTTCTGATCACTACTTGTCACTACTTAAGGCATCTTTATGAATTTACTTACCGCCCTATCTCCAATCGATGGCCGTTATGCATCTAAAGCCGACAGCTTACGCCCTTACTTATCTGAGTTTGGTCTCATTAAAGCCCGTGTCACGGTTGAGATTCGTTGGTTACAGTCATTGGCGGAAAACAATGCGATTGGTGAATTGGCAGCATTTGATACCGATACCAATGCGTTTTTGAATGCTATCGTTGATGATTTTAGCGAAGCTGATGCACAAGCGATTAAAGATATCGAAGCAACCACCAATCATGATGTCAAAGCGGTTGAGTACTTTATTAAAGACAAATTCCGTGGTCAGGCAGCACTTGAAGATTCATTAGAATTCATTCATTTTGCTTGTACCAGTGAAGATATTAACAACCTATCATACGCACTAATGCTTAAAGACAGCCGTGAAATCGTGGTTGCTAAAATGCAAGAAGTGACCGATAGCATTGTTGATTTGGCGATTACCCATGCTAACCAGCCCATGCTATCACGTACTCATGGTCAAACTGCTAGCCCAACGTCGCTAGGTAAAGAGATGGCAAACGTCGCTTACCGCCTAGCCCGTCAAATCAAGCAAGTCGGTCAAGTTGAGCTATTAGGCAAAATCAATGGTGCAGTTGGTAACTATAACGCTCACTATGCTTCATACCCTGACGTTGATTGGCAGACCCATGCAGAGAAATTTATTGATGAGCGTCTAGAATTGACGTTTAACCCTTATACCACGCAAATTGAGCCGCATGACTATATCGCTGAGCTGTTTGATGTGGTAAAACGTTTTAATACTATCCTAATCGATTTCAACCGTGATATTTGGCAGTATATTAGCTTAGGCTATTTTAAGCAGCGCCTAAAAGATGGTGAAGTAGGTTCTTCTACCATGCCGCATAAAGTCAATCCAATTGATTTTGAAAACTCTGAAGGTAATTTGGGCGTAGCCAATGCCATGCTTGCTCATTTGGGTGAAAAGCTACCGATTTCACGTATGCAGCGTGATTTGTCCGACTCTACGGTTCTACGTAATATCGGTGTTGGCTTAGCGCAAAGCATGATTGCTTATGATGCGTGTTTAAAAGGCGTAGGCAAACTTGAATTAAACGCCCAACGTTTGAACGATGATTTGGACAGCGCCCAAGAAGTATTGGCAGAACCGATTCAAACTGTGATGCGCCGCTACCGTGTCGAAAACCCGTACGAGAAACTAAAAGCATTAACTCGTGGTAATGCGATGACGCGTGAAGCAATGCTGACGTTTATTGAAAGTGATGAGTTGTCTGCGGTTAGTGATGCGGATAAAGCACGCCTACGTGAAATGACACCAGCAACTTATATAGGTAATGCGGCTGAACAAGCACGCACGGTTAAAGAGTGGATTGCTAAGATTTAACTGGCAACCAGCTCATCTTTATCAAATGCAAAAAAAGATATAAATGAGCACTCATTTATATCTTTCTCAATAAAAACCTTACTCTAAACACTATGATTTATCTTTAAAGAAGTATCTTTAAATATACATAGCTTTTGGGTAAGGTTTATTTTTTATCTTCATCATCACTGTCACCCGGTATAATAGCCTTGCCTACAGCAACCGTACCCTTGACCACGCCTTTAGTAGTCTTATAAGCAATTTTGACAGGTACCGTAACGATCTTATGCACACATGCTTGTAATAAAAATATGCTGGAGATAATGACGATAAAATGCAGTTTTTTCATAAATGTCCTAAGAATCATTAGAGGCGCTGATGACTGTCATCAGACAGGCAATAATCATAAACTAATAACCCTCAGCTATAAAGCCATCATTAAATATAATAGCCATTTAACCATACGGATTTATCCATGACTTCTATACCTCTTTGTTTACCGAATACTATTACTCCTGAGCAATTCTTAAGCGATTATTGGCAAAAAAAGCCACTCTTGATTAAGCAAGGATTACCACAATTAATCGGTATGTTTGAGCCAGAGGATATTTTAGGCTTATCGATAGATAAGGACGCTACCACAAGACTGCTGACTCAAGCTGCTAGCAAACAAGACGGTCAACCGCAATGGCAACTTAAAAAAAGCCCGCTAACTGAAGCAGATTTTGATAATTTACCTGAGCAATGGTCGGTATTGGTACAGAATCTTGAACAGTGGTCGCCGGAACTTGGTGCCTTATGGCAAGCGCTTGATTTTATCCCGCAGTGGCAGCGCGATGATATTATGGTCTCTTATGCGCCAAAAGGCGGCTCTGTTGGCAAGCATTATGATGATTATGATGTATTTTTAGCGCAAGGGTTTGGCTCTAGACGCTGGCAGTTGGGTAAGTTTTGTGATGAGCAGACTGAATTTGTCGCTGATGAGCCAATACGACTGTTTGATGATATGGGCGAGATTATCTTTGATGAGATTTTAGAAGCCGGTGATGTGCTGTATGTACCACCAAAACTAGCACATTTTGGCGTAGCGCAAGATGACTGTTTGACCTTTTCATTTGGCTGTCGTCGCCCAAACTTGATGCAAATCATTGACAGCCTTGCCGATGTGGCGACCAATGACAGCGCTTTATTTATACCGATGTTATTACCACAAGCTGTGCAAGCATCAGGTGAATTAAAGACCGATAGTATCGAGGCGATTAAAGCTCAATTATTACAACTGCTCCAATCTGAGCGCGGTGATACGATTATTCGCCAAGCCGTGTCTGAAGTGGTCAGCAAGCGTCAATATGATGTGCTTGTCCCTGAAGAGTCGCTGACAACCGATGAGATGATAGCTGCATTGGCAAATGGTGCGACACTACAAGCCGATTATAGCAATCGCTTGTTATACACCCAAGTGGATAATGAGATCGTTTTATATGCCAATGGTCAGCGCCTAGATGATTTGCATGAAACATCAATAGCACTACTCGTGCGCTTGTCGAATGGCGAGCATTTGACGCTTGATGATATGGAAGGGATTGACCCTGATGAAGTGATGGAATGGCTAGAGAATGGTTGGATATGGATGAATCATCCGGAGTAATGACATAGTTATTAGTTAATTTGTATAGCACATTTGCTATTAAGTATTAGCTAAGAATCATCAGCGTCTATTGACTAAGAGATCCCATCCCAAATTCTGTGTAACTGCCCTTTAGATTAAATGCCTGCTGATACGGTCATCAAACATAATCATAAAGCGATTTAAAGCAGCCGTTCAGTTACGGATAGGCATCGACCACTTCTTGAATGCTGCCTGATCAGACGGGAACACCTTACGCTTATTCACCGCCGTACGAATCACACTGTTCAGTGATTCTATAGCATTGGTGGTATAAATGGCTTTTCTGATGTCTTTAGGATAGTCAAAGAACACCGTTAAGCCTTCCCAGTTATTGCGCCAAGACTTGACCACATGCGGGTATTTCTCGCCCCAAGTTTCATCAAAGTGCTCAAGATTGGCCTCTGCTATCTCAAGCGTATCAGCGCCGTAGATGGCCTTTAAATCAGCCGCTACTTTCTTTTTATCTATCCACGGTACAAACTTCATCGAATAGCGCACCATGTGTACGATACACAGCTGGACCTGTGCTTTAGGATAAACGGTATTGATGGCATCGGGGAAGCCCTTTAAACCATCAACACAGGCAATGAGGATATCTTGAACCCCGCGGTTTTGTAGCTCAGTGAGAACGCCAAGCCAGAATTTAGCACCCTCATTCTCTGATAACCACATACCAAGCAGCTCTTTTTTACCGTTAAGAGCGACACCTAGCGCCAGATAGATAGCCTTGTTGATAATCTGCTTGTCTTGGCAAGCTTTGACGACAATGCAGTCTAAGTAGACGATAGGATAAACACTGCTCAGTGGCCTGTTCTGCCAAGCGGTGATGTCATCTAAGAGGTTATCCGTGACCCTTGAAACCAAGCTGCTTGAGATGTCGACGTCATAAAGCTCTTTGATGGTATCAACGATCTCAGTCGTCGTTTGACCTTTGGCATATGAGCGAGGATCAGCAAGTGTCCGGGGGACAGTTGCCCGAAGCGCAAGA
>NZ_DATIRM010000275.1:0-5924 GCF_035469765.1 Psychrobacter sp. | reverse complement strand
TCAATATGAGTACGCTGATATTGCTCAATACTCATGCCCACCTGCATGTCTTGCAAAATCATATTTGGGTCTTCGGTACGGGGATTGTCTGCCGTCAAAATGACTTTATCCGCCCCTGCTAGTCCCGCCTGTGCCATCAATGGACGTTTGCCGGCATCACGGTCACCACCGCAGCCAAATACCGCCCATAACTGACCTTTACAATGAGTTTTTAGACTGGCAAGCACTTGGCTTAATGCATCTGGCGTATGAGCATAATCGACGATAAAACAGCCATCATTCGATGGCACACGCTGCATACGTCCAACCGCACCTTGTATCTGCGGAATAATGGCCGCAATGCGCTCCAAACCAATCCCTAATGCTACAGCTGCGGCAATCGCAGCAAGTAAATTTGCCACGTTAAAACGTCCAAGTAATGGACTAACGATATTTAAACTATTAACTTTTTCATTGCCGAAATTTGTACGCAGGCTAATCTCAACACCTTGTAAACTTGGCGTAATGTTAGCTGCGACGAAGGTAGCCGTTTTCGATGGATCTAAGCTGTATGTCCAAACTATCAAATTACTGGCATTTGCCGTATCCAACATTATCTGCGCATAGTCGTCGTCGATATTGATAATAGCGTGTGTCAATTCTGGGAAATGTGCTTTATCAAAGAGTCTAGCTTTTGCGGCGGCATACTCGGCCATATCAGCATGATAATCCAAATGATCACGGCTCAAATTGGTATAAATCGCCACCGATACCGGCATACCTTGCAAACGCTGCTGATTCAAACCGTGCGAGCTTGCCTCTAGCGCCAATAGTTCAGCATTCTCAACACCCATTTGATATAAAAACTGCTGGACTGCCAGCGCGTCAGCAGTGGTATGGCTGGCTTGTACCAAAGCACCAAGTCGACCATTACCCGCTGTACCCATAACAGCACTGCTCATACCAGTGAGCTGCGTTAACTGTGCCACCAGTTGGCTGATGGTGGTTTTGCCATTGGTACCTGTCACTGCGACAACAGTAGGCAACTTCACGGGCTGTGAATACTGCAAACGCACTTGAATAAAACTGCCCAAAAAATCACGAATATTAGGCAGGTATAAAACAGGACAAGGTAGCAAGGCAAGCTGTTGCTCAGCGGAGCTGCTCTCATCTGTTAGCGCAATATTGGCATGTGCTGGCGTATTGGCGGCGCTGATTAAAGCGATAGGATCAATTTCCGATAGGATAAAAGCCGCATTTTTAGCGGCTTGAAAAAGGTAATCACGACTTTTTTGACAGTTGGGTATATGGCTCTTTAGTAAGACAAACACATCATTTGACGCAAGTTGGCGGCTGTCTAAACAAAACTGATTGAATGGAATATCAGTAATCGAATCTGCTGGCTTTGAATCGGACTGAGCGGATGAGCCTTGTGCAGAGGGTGCCATCATCGCAGCCAATGCCTGCTGTAGTTGATGGCTAGCAGTGCTTTTAGCATTAAACAACTGCTGCAACGTGACAGCCACACGGCTTGGCGATGAGATAGACAAGGTCATGAGCGCATCCTAAAAGATTAAAACAAATAAAATAGTTGAAAATCGAGCATTAAAAGAGACTTCGATGACTACTGAGCCTCAGTTTTTAATGGCTTATCTAATGGCACATTATACAAACGCAGCGCCTCTTTCATCACATTATGAAAGACAGGAGCTACGGTCAACCCAGCATAAATCTGACCACGCGGGTCTTCGATTAACATAACGCCGACCAACCGCGGATTCGACGCTGGCGCCATACCCGCAAAGACGTTGCGATATTGGTCAGTATAATAACCGCCTTCGGGATTGATACGGCGCGAAGTACCTGTCTTACCGGCAACACGATACCCATCAATAGCAGCGCCTGTCGCAGTACCACCAGCTTCAGTGACACTTTCCATCATTTGTACGATAGCCATTGCCTGCTCTTGCGCCATAATACGTTTACTTGGCTGCGGTTTATCTTCTTTAATGAGGGTCAAAGGATGCATGACACCGCCTGCTGCTAGCGCTGAATATGCTTGCGCTACCTGTGCCAGCGTCACTTGGATACCATAGCCATAACTGATCGTCGCCCGTCTTGAGGTTTCTTTTTCTTCTGGTGTGACCACAAGTCCACTGCCTTCACCGGGAAATTGCAGCGGTGTTTTTGCCCCAAAGCCAAACTGCTTTTGCATATTGGTAATGCCATCAGCCGGTAGCGACAGTGCAATCTTGGTCGAGGCGACGTTACTCGATTTCTGCAGTAGCGTTGCCAAATTAATCCGCCCCAGATTATCATGGTCACGGATAGTATAGCCACGGACACGAATAGAGCCAGGATTGGTATCAATCAAAGAGGTAGCCGTATACTTGCCTGAATCCAAAGCGGCAGCAACGGTAAATGGCTTCATGACCGAACCGGGCTCAAAGACATCAAGCAGCGCACGGTTACGCTGGTTTTCACCGGTCATCTCATTTAAGTTATTGGAGTTAAATGATGGCCATGTTGATAGCGCGAGCACCTCACCGGTTTGTACATCAACAACCATACCTGTCGACCAGCGTGCTTTTTGCAAGCGCCCTGCTTTTTCCAGCTCTTTATACAGCAGATACTGCAGGCGTGAATCAATCGTCAAGGTCACATCTTTACCAGGTATCTCAGGCTCAACCTGCTTAATCTCTTTTAAGCTATTTTGTTTGGCATCTTTTAATACCAAAACCTTACCATCATCACCTGCTAGCTCTTTTTCATACTGACGCTCGATACCAGCACGTCCTTCATATCCACCTTCAGGGTCACTGGAGTTTTGTCCCATGAAACCCAGTAGCTGCGAGTTAGGCTGCGGCTGTGGATAAAAACGTTGGAAGAAGTTTTTCTCATTAACACCAGGAAAATCAAGCGAGCTGACACTTTGGGCAATCTCTGGCGTCACTTTGTTCAAAAGCGGTAAATAGTGCGAGCCTGCACCCGATGGCAGTGCTGCTTTGACGGCTTCCTCATCAGTTACATCGACACTGGCGTCAATAGCCGTGACTCTCTTGAGCTCATCTACCGAAATATTGGCAGCGGCGGCGAGCGTGGTTAAATCCATATTATCTAAGCGTTTTTGCATACGTGCAATCAGCTGCGGACTATCAGGATTGGTGATAATAATGCGTTTTAGCTCGTAATATTCCCGGGCATAATCGTGCGGGCTAAAAGAGACTGTTGCCAGTGGCGCACTGACTGCCAACGGCAAATTATTACGATCGGTAATCATGCCGCGATAAGATTTTTGCGTGCGTACGCTGGTGATAAGCTCATTGCCTTTGTCTTGATAAAACTGAGCATTGACGATTTGGATATAGTAAGCACGACCGATTAGCGCAACTAAGATGGAAAGCGCCAACGCCCAAATCAGACGAAAACGATTTTTGTCTTGCTCAACACCGCCGCGAGAGGAAGCGCCAGAGGCTTTGCCCAAAAATGCCCTTTTGCTTTTTAGATTTTTGACACTGGTATAGGCGCCCTGCTCTTCATTCTTTTTTAGGCGACTAAATAGTTTGGTTTTACGATTACCAGGGGATTTGTCATCCATTTTACTGCTCGTTTGCCCCGATTTGGCAGCACTGGCACGACGTAACGGCTTGGTCACTTTACCACTAGTAGATTTTTTACTGGCAGGTTTGGCATTGGTTTTTTTATCGCTCATTGCCCTGCCTCCGCAACAGTCGCATCACTTTCAATAATATCAGAGTCATTAGTAGCAACGGTATCTGCAGCAAGATTTTTGGCATCTGGGTCAACCAGTGCGACAGCAGTTGCAGCGCCCGGCTGGATAATCAATTTGTCTTTGAGAGTCGGCGAAAACATGCCCAGCTCGGCAACGGCACGACTGGCAATCTGCGGGGTCGCACTAAAGGTTTGCTGTTCGATGAGCAAACGCTGATGCTCAACTTGGAGCTTGCGCTCTTGTTTTTTCATGTCTTGCAAGGTTTTATAATCCTGATGATATTGCTGAACACCTTCAGCCGTTTTGATGCCACTCCATACAATACTAGCCGCCAACAGTACCAATATAGCCACATAGATATTTGATATTTTAAATTTACGCACAAATAAATCGCCAACATCGGTATTCGATGGCGTTGCGGCGCGGCGGTTTACAGGTTTGTCGGATATTGCCATGACAATCTCAAAAAAGTGAAATTCAAAATATAAAAAGCGATAACCATTTACGAGTTATAAAACCCTTATAAGCCATCAGCACCATCAATAAAAACAATACCAAGCAAAAAAAGTAACTGCTGAGCCTAGCAGATAATGTTTACAGCTTTTTAACAGCCGCGTAATCATTAAAACATTCAGTCATATTTAAGCCACATAACTTAATAATATGGTTTATGGCTCAATATCTGCTAAATAATCAGTATCGGTACGAGTCGCCAATCGCAACCATGCACTACGCGAGCGTGGATTTTGACTTATCTCTGCTTTACTTGGACCGACCCGTTGAGGCTTACTAAAGTAACGTGGACGCTTGGGTGGCATCGGCAAATTCTCATCTTCTGGATATTGCCCTTTACTATGACGCTGCAAAAACTGCTTGATACGGCGATCTTCTAACGAGTGAAAGCTAATCACTGCTAGCTGTCCGCCTGCTTTTAATATCGGAATACTTTGTTCTAAAAAGTTATCGACATCACCAAGCTCGTTGTTAATAAAAATCCGCATCGCTTGAAAGCTCTGGGTCGCTGGATGCTTACCGCGCTGCCAATTAGGATGGGCAACTTTTATCACTTCTGCTAGCTCAAGCGTAGATTTATAACTGTCCATCTGTTTAATCGCACGCGCAATACGGCGGCTATGACGCTCTTCACCAAAATCATAGAGTACATTGGCTAAAGTTTCATCATCGACATTTTCAAGCCACTCAGCGACCGACTGCCCACGACTGGTATCCATGCGCATATCAACCGCGCCATCTCGCATAAAGCTAAAACCACGACTGCCATCATCAATCTGCGGTGATGAGATACCCAAATCTGCCATTAAGCCGTCAACTTGAGTGATACCCATTGCCGCTAGACTGTCCGTCAAAGTCGCAAAGCTATCATGGACTACCCGCACGCGGCTGTCCTTACTTGCCAGCTCTTGCGCCACCTTAATGGCCGTTGGATCTTTATCAAAGACGATTAAGGTTGCGTCATCAGCAAGCTGACTTAATAACAGTCTGCTGTGACCACCGCGCCCAAAGGTCGCATCGACGTAAATGCCGCTTACTTGCAAGCTGCTTTGACTTTCGTCATCTGTTTGCTTCGGTAGCGCTTTGACACCTAATACCGCAGCGACCGCTTCTTGCAATAGCACCGCATCATGGACAAAACTCAATTCGTCAGACGTAGCTTTATCTTTAGCAGACTCTTGCATAAGATTTTGAGTAGAAGTGCTTTCTTCAGAAGACAGACTCGCCGCTGACATAGAATTATCAGGGTCAGAAGGATTGGGATTAGCATTTGGCGTATTTTTTGGCTTAATATTCAGCTTACTATTCGATATGGACACAAACAACTCAATAGATGATGGTCAAATTGACCGGTAATAGTAAAAAATCAGATGAAAATAAACAAGTTATGACTTGTCTAACATTATTATCGCAAGGATACACAGGTAGTCAAGCGCTAGAAGGGCTTTTCGTTAAAAATATCCCATCTCTCTGTTATACTAGCGCTATATTTTACGCTATTTTTCTACTTTGACCGCTATTGTTTCAGTCGTATTTTCATTCAAATTTTAATGATTATTACCCTTGATAACCACATTCTGAGATTCTTATGATGCAAACCTCTAGCCAGAACCCAAATGCTGCCAACAGCAATCGTCCTGTCCGTACTCGTATCGCGCCCTCACCTACTGGCTTCCCGCACGTAGGTACCGCTTATATC
>NZ_DATIRM010000274.1:0-1778 GCF_035469765.1 Psychrobacter sp. | reverse complement strand
ACCTCTATATAACCGTATATAAAGTACTATAGGTTTGTTATCACTATAGTTAACGTTTAACGGCTAATGACATTTTTGAATGTTTTTATAATGATTACTCTGAGCAATTGAGTTGAAATTTAAGCTTAGTACTGTCATTATTACAATTAAAATATCATATAAATACGGATTTATATATTATATTTCATTATAAGGATATTCCAATGAAAACTTTTTCACTAGCCAAATCTTCCATTTTGATGGCAACTATCTTAGCTATGAGCGCTGCTACGATTACTGGTTGTAGCAGCGAAAAAGAAACCAAAGCCGTTGATCGTGTCGAAGAAGCCGAAGCACTAGCACGAGTCAAGTCACTTGAGGCCCGCGCAGAAGAGCTAAAAGGCAGTATGCCAGCAGCCACTGAAATGACCGCTAGTGTAGGCGGCGCTGATGCTACAAGTGGCAAGCCCACCATCAAGATGCCGGATGAATCTACTATTCCAGATGATGAACGTGGTGCAGCAATACGCCGTGGTTTACAAATTGTCAATCATACCTATAAAGAGTTGCCAGACAACGTTGGTAATCAGCTTAATTGTACCAGTTGTCACCTAAGCAATGGCTCAGAAGCTTATGCCGCGCCTTGGAATGGTTTGCCAGGTATATTCCCCATTTATCGTTCGCGCGGTGGCCGCGTAAACTCGTTACAGGAGCGTATCAACGGTTGCTTTGAGCGGTCAATGGACGGTAAGGCTCTTGATCTGGGATCAGACGATATGAATGCGATTGTTTCTTATATGGGTTGGTTATCACAAGACATGCCCATTGGCGTCTCACCTGAAGGTCGTGGCTTTGTCAAAGTGGACAAAACTTTAGAGCCGAATCCTGATAATGGTAAAAAGCTATTTGCCGAGAAGTGTGCCGTTTGCCATGGTGGTGAAGGCGAAGGCCAATATAATGACGATGGCACTTATGTCTATCCCGCAGTTGCTGGCGACAAGTCATTTAACGATGGTGCAGGCATGGCGCGTACTTATACAGCCGCTGCGTTTATCAAAGGTAAGATGCCATTTGGTCAAGGCAATACCTTAACTGACCAAGAAGCTGTCGACATCGCTGATTACTTTACCCATTTGCCACGCCCTGTAAAAGCCAATAAAGATAAAGATTGGCCAAATGGCGATGCGCCTAAAGATGTACGCCGTTAATTTAAAAAAAGTGATAAGTGATAGAGAACCAAAAGCCCAGCTATCTTAAATAGCTGGGCTTTTATATATATGGTTGATTCGTTTTAGAAAAGATACAAGTGCTGCTGGCGTAAATTTTTTGCAGCCTCTGTCTGCGTAGGCACAGCAAGCAAAAAAAATACCAGCAGCACGTGGCCACTAATGTCTCAATTTTTATTCTGAACGGTCTTTAGATAATAAGGTTAATTCTAAAGTTTGAATTAAGGCAGTTTCATATCGCCATCGACCAACCAACCAAATCGGCGCATCGCATAAGCAACGATGCCAGCAATAACGGCTGGCAATACAAACATCAATAAAACAATCGCCGTCCATAGTTGACCAGTACTCATAATCTCTTTCGATGCTTCAATCACACCAAAGACACCAACCAATCCCGCCGTTCCCATACCCGCGCCGGTAGCCGTACATGCCAAACCGAAACCGACAGTCGCGATAGGACCAACGATGGCGCTTGCTATGACAGCAGGTAATAAAACAATGGGCTTTCTGAGTACGTTAGGAATTTGCAGCATACTGGTACCCAAACCCTGTGATATCAAACCACTGACG
>NZ_DATIRM010000273.1:0-3424 GCF_035469765.1 Psychrobacter sp. | reverse complement strand
CTATCCGGCAAGTTTTCTATACCCATCGCTGGTTTTTCAACGTTCGGTAAAATCAGGCTCTCAGGATGGGCAGGCAGGTCGATATCATTGAGGTATAGCTGTAATAGATTGTTATAGTCTTCGGTATCACCGACCAATACTGCACCAAGTAAGCGTTTATTATCAGGCGTTGTGACCAGTTTCTTATAGATACCTGTCGCAGGATTTTGATATAAATAGCTCAAGCTGTCGGCACTTTTGCCATGTGCGTCGCCAATACTGCCTACATCAACACCCATCAGTTTGAGCTTAGTGCTCATATCAGCGCCCGTAAAGGTTTGTGTTTTATCTCCTGCAATTTGCGCCGCACAAATACTCGCCATGCTATAGCCAGGCGCCACTAAGCCAAATATTTGATTGTCCCACACCGCGCATTCGCCAATAGCGTATATGTGCTCGGCAGTGGTGCGGCACTGCTCATCAATTAAGATGCCGCCACGCGTGCCCATTTCAATACCGCACTTAGGGTTGTTTTTGATAATACTGTCTTGTGGGCGAATACCGGCACTAAAGACGATCATATCGGTATCAAGCGAGGTGTCATCGGTGAATTGCATGGTCAGCTGGCACGGATTCTCATTAAAGGTGCTCAGGTTTTTATGCATGGCGTCGGTATTATCAATAATGGCTTGGGTATTCTTACCAGTTAATACTTTGACACCAAGCGCTTCAATTTTTCGCTTTAAAATATCGCCGCCAGCCGCATCAAGCTGTACGCCCATCAACTGCGGGGCAAACTCTACTACATAAGTCTCTAGTCCTAAGGTGACCAGCGCTTTTGCCGCTTCAAGTCCGAGTAGTCCACCACCCACGACCACGCCTTTCTTTACTTTGGGTTGCTCAGCGATGGCAAGAATGTCATCCAAATCAGCAATGGTGCGATACACATGACAGTGTGCATGCTCACGCCCTGGAATCGGTGGCACGAACGGATACGAGCCTGTTGCCAGCACCAGCTCACCATATTCAATCCGCTCGCCAGCTTGAGTAATGATGTATTGATTGGTGGTGTCAATATCTACAATGCATTGATTCAGATGCAGCTGAATCTGGGCAGATGTATAGGTGCGCAAATCAACCAAGTTGAGCTTACTGACATCCTTATGCTCAAAGTAGCTCGATAAATACACCCGATCGTAAGCGGGACGGTCTTCTTCAGCAAACACATGAATCTCAAACTGCTCATGCAAGCCTTTTTCTATGGCGCGCTCAATGAAATGATGTCCAACCATACCGTTACCAATCACCACCAACTTAGCTTTACCTGCCTTACTCACTATAGTGCTACTCATGTGATTATCCTTAGTCATGGATTTGTCTAAATAGTGCTTACAGCAAGACACCTTCAATAACTGTGCCAAAAACCGTTATATAGCGCTATATCTCTAAGCGAGAGGCTCAAAACTGCAGACGAAAATCTATGACAATGACAATGTATCTCTAAGATAGCGCGGTATTTTCGAGGGTATGAATAGCAATAGTAAATAAAACCGTTATCGCTCTTTACAGATCAGGATATAAAAAATGGATGCACCAAAATAGATAAAACCATGCACCAATTTGATTGTTTTTATAACAGTGAGAATTTTTAATTCATCTCGATAAAATTAGCGTTTCTATATGGCTATTAAATTATGAATGACCTTGTAATATCTCCTTGGAAGTCAGCTATAGCAAAGCATGAACGCTTTTATCAAAGCCGAGGTTTTATCTGTATAACGAGGCTCATAGCGGCAGCTGGCACAGCCATTGCACCACCTTAAATGCTCTAACAGATCAGTTCGCTCAATATAACGTGTTCTTACGGCTTTCCCTGTTAGCCCTGAATTTTACTATTTAAGGAAACCACTTATGTCTTCATCGCCATCATCGAGCCCCGCTGCACCAAATAAAAACAAGCTTAACATCCTATCTTTTACTGGTAAGAATAAGATACTCCATCTTGGGTGGATGGCTTTTTTTCTTACCTTTTTTGTATGGTTTAACCACGCACCATTCTTATCTGCCATCGGTGAGACCTTGAGTTTAACCAAAGACCAAATCAAAACGTTATTGATATTAAACGTCGCTTTAACTATTCCAGCTCGAGTCATTATTGGTATGTTGACTGATCGTTTTGGTCCACGCCTCGTCTATACCGCCATTTTGGCTATTGGAGCAATTCCTTGTTTTACTTTTGCCTTTGCGCAAGATTACAACACGCTGGCATTGTCGCGTTTCTTCTTGGGCTTTGTGGGCGCAGGCTTTGTGGTAGGTATTCGTCTCATGAGCGATTGGTTCCCTGCAAGTGAGCTGGGTACTGCGGAAGGTATTTATGGCGGTTGGGGGAATTTTGGTTCTGCCGCCGCGGCCTTGCTGTTACCGACAGTGGCTATTATCGCGGCGGCGGTGGTTGGTGGTGATGAAGGCTGGCGTTATGCAACAGCCACCTCAGGGGTGGTGATGATGCTCTATAGTGTGATTTTTTATAAGATGGTGCGTGATACGCCTAAGGGTGCGACGTATTTTAAGCCCAAAAAGTCTGGCGCCATGATGGTGACCTCAACGGGGGATTTTTGGCTGATGATGGCTTTTAAGCTGCCAATGTATTTGGCGTTAGCGCTTTTGGCATGGAAGCTATCACCCGCTGGTGTCAGCTTACTCAGTCAGGCGAGTGTCAATATCGTCTACATCGGCTTAGTCGTTTTATATATTTATGAGTTTGTGAGTAGTTATCGCTTTAATAAAGAAGTGTTTACGACTCCTGTGCCAAAAGCGCATCAATATGATTTTAAGCAAGTCGGTATCTTAAATATTTTATACTTTGCAACCTTTGGCTCAGAGCTTGCCGTAGTGTCTATGTTGCCACTTTTTTATCAAGAGACATTTAATCTATCAATTGTGATGGCAGGAGTCTTGGCATCAAGCTATGCGTTTATGAACTTGATGTCGCGACCCGGTGGCGGCTGGCTCAGTGATAAGTTTGGGCGCAAAATCACGCTGCTGATTTTGACCGCAGGTTTGGCTGTTGGTTATTTATTAATGGGTATTGTGGATTCAACATGGCCAATTGCATTGGCATTATTCATCACGATGTTCTGCTCGTTTTTCGTACAAGCGGGTGAAGGTGCTGTGTTTGCGGTTATTCCACTGATCAAGCGTAGCATGACCGGACAATTTGCTGGCATGACCGGCGCTTATGGAAATGTTGGTTCGGTTGTTTATTTAACGGTCCTGAGTCTGGTTTCTTATCAAGTATTCTTCATGGTAATTGCCGCGACCGCCGTCATTGGCTTCTTTGCGCTGTTCTTTTTAAAAGAACCTGAAGGCGTCATCATCGAAGAGATGCCTGATGGCAGCTTTGCCCAAATACAAGTGAGCTAAATATGCAAATGAATGAGGCACT
>NZ_DATIRM010000272.1:0-6361 GCF_035469765.1 Psychrobacter sp. | reverse complement strand
TATGTATCGCGGTCGACGCACTAGGTGCTGACAAGGTTTATGCGGTAATGATGCCATATGAATATACCTCACAAATCAGCTTAGAGGACGCCCAAGCCCAAGCACGCCGTCTCAATGTCTCGTATACCGTTTGTCCTATCTTTGATGCAGTCGAGGGTATCCGTCATACCCTTGCGCCATTATTTAACAAGTCACCAGCCGATACTACTGAAGAAAATATCCAAGCACGTGCGCGCGGCGTGGTACTAATGGCTCTATCCAATAAGTTTGGGCATTTGGTCATTACTACGGGCAATAAATCGGAGCTTGCGGTTGGCTATTCAACCTTATATGGCGATATGGCAGGCGGTTTCGACGTCCTAAAAGACGTGTATAAATCACAAGTTTACAAATTGGCCAGCTATCGCAACCGTTTGGAAGATACGCCTGTTATTCCTGAGCGCGTGATTACACGTCCGCCATCGGCTGAACTACGTCCTGATCAAAAGGACCAAGATAGCTTGCCTGATTATGATGTATTAGATGGTATCTTAATGTCATATATCGATGAAGATATGAGTTATCAAGATATTGTCGATAAAGGCTTCGATGCTGATTTGGTCGCCAAAGTCATCAAAATGGTCGATGGTAGCGAATATAAGCGCGCACAAGCACCGATTGGTACTAAGATTAGTCATAAAGCCTTTGGTCGTGAGCGCCGTTATCCGTTGGTAAATAAATGGTCTATCAAAGGCTAAACTGAAAGGTGACATTTATCTTGATACTCTTTAATTTATTTTTAAAGGTTTGATAAATTTACCTTTTATAATTTAAAACTATTTTATAATAAGCTGGGAGCTTTCCCAGCTTTTTTAGTTTCTATAAATCCAAATTTTTATAAACAACGCTTTAAGTTTCATCCTAACCCACTCACTTTATCTCCTCACTATTACTTTTTATCCTCACATTTTTTTCGAGACTGTCATGAGTTTGCTAACCGCTAGTGTCTTTCTTCTCTTATTACTTGCGCTAAGCGCCTTTGTCTCTGCTGCCGAAATTGCAATCGCCGCGGGTCGCAAAATTAAACTACAAATCATGGCAAAAGAAGGCGAGGTTCGTGCATTTGACGTCCTTAAAATGCAAGAGCATCCTGGTAGTTTTATCACTGTCGTCCAAGTGGTCTTAAACGCAGTCGCTATTTCGGCAGGTGCGGTGGGTGAATCAGCCATCAGCCCTTATTTGCAAATGCTGGTGAATAATGAAGCCGTGTCATCCGTGATATCATTTATTCTGATCACAAGCTCATTTTCCTTGCTCGCCGACTTGATGCCCAGACGTTTGGCCATGTCAAATGCTGAGATTGTCGCGGTACGGCTTGTACGACCAATGATATTCTTTATTTTTGTCTTTAAGCCCATCATTTGGATTTTTGATGGGGCGGCAAACTTACTTTTTAAACTCATTGGCGTATCAACGGTTCGTCAAGATGAGATGACCTCAGAAGATATCTATGCGGTGATGGATGCCGGTGCTGAAGCCGGCGTTATTAAGCGCCAAGAGCATCATCTGATTGAAAATATCTTTGAGATGCAAGAGCGCACCGTGACTTCTGTCATGAATCCGCGCGAGCATATTGTCTATTTTGATACCAAAGCCAGTACCGAGGAGGTGGTTGCAGTGATGATAAAGCAACCGCATAATAAGTTTTTGGTTTGTAATGATGATGATTTAGGACATATCATCGGTTACGTAGAATCGCGCAGCTTTTTAGCCTCGGTACTTGAGCAGCAAGAGGTTTGTTTAACGGACAAAGCTTTATTGAAACCAGCACTTTTTATTCCGGATACCTTATCGTTATTTGAAGTACTTGAAACCTTTAAATCAACGGGCGCAGATTTCGCTGTTATTGTGAACGAATATGCATTAGTGGTTGGGGTTATCACCCTCAAAGATGTGATGAGTATCGTGATGGGTGAGCTGGTAACTTTGGAGGAGCAACCAATTGTGCAGCGTACCGACAACTCTTGGCTGATTGATGGCATGACGCCCATCGAAGATGTCATACGCTCATTGGGCATGGTCAATCTGCCACACAGTGAAAATTATGAAACCATCAGCGGTTTTATGATGTTTATGCTGCGTAAGATTCCTAAAAAGACTGACTGCGTCGAGTATGCCAATTATCGTTTTGAGATTATCGCCACCAGTAATCTTAAAATTACTCAGCTACTGGTGACAAAATTTGAAGACGTGATTGAATAAATACGGCACTTAACCAATACTACCTTAATAGGCTGATTAGAAAATCAGCTTTAGCATCGGTTCTCAATCTTCCATATTGACGACATGCGCATCAAGCACGCGTACCGAATATTGCCGTGCCAACGCGCACCATGGTCGAGCCATTAGCTATCGCCGCGCTCATATCATCACTCATCCCCATACTCAGCGTATCCCATTGACTCAGATCAGGATGGGTGCGCTTAATATCCTCAAATAATTGTTTGGTTCGCTCAAAAGCATCTGTATTTGCTTTGGCAGGAATAATCATCAGCCCGCGCAATTGCAAACGTTCATAAGCCTTTATAGCTGTTATTAATTCTGGAAGCTGCTCTGGTAAACAGCCTGACTTGCTGTCTTCATGATCGATATTAACCTGAATCAGTATATTTAACGGTGGCATATCAGCAGGACGTTGCTCATTAAGGCGTTTGGCGATAATGTCACGCTCAAGCGTTTGCACCCAATCAAAGTGCTCAGCGATATCACGGGTTTTATTGCGCTGGATACTGCCGATATAATGCCAGACAATGTGGTCGCATTGTGATTGCCCTCGTAGCGACTGGATTTTTTCAATCGCTTCTTGCAGATAGTTTTCACCAAAATCACGCTGTCCTTGACGCGCTAAAGTCGCCACCATTTCAGCGGCTTTGGTTTTGGATACCGCAAGTAGGGTCACACTATTTTGCACTCTTTGTGCTTGCGTGCATGCCTGCGCGACTTGTTTATTAACCTGTTGCCAACTATCAATCAAGGTCAAATCCTGCATACCTTCTTCATCGTTGATTAGGTTAGCTGCGACAAGATTGGATGTTTTTTGAGAAGATATAGTCATAAAAACCCTTATTAATGGGGCAAGTTCGAAATAAAAGCGAGATTCTTATAGCGACGCGTTTTTGTTAGCAAAAAACCAGTCAGTCTATTTTTGCATTTTATTGAGCCAGTAGATGGTTAAATAAGCACAGTCTTGTTATGATATTGTTACATGGTTTAACATATACTACTAAAAGCTATAGCAACGGTAACAATTATAGTAAAGCCTAACCTATCTTAATGAGGTTGGCTGAAACAATGTCATAGAATTCTGCTTATTGCCTGCTTTCTGTGTTGCTTTTGGCACACCCTTATTTATTGATAGGATTATCTGATTATGGCTGAACAAAATTTAAATATTGAAGACCTGCTACGTTTTACGGTCAAGCATAAAGCCTCAGATTTACATATTTCAGCCGGTATGCCCGCCATGATTCGAGTCGATGGTGAAATGACGCGGATTAATATGCCAGAGATGAGCCATAAAGTGGTACATCAGCTTATTTACGACATCATGAATGATAAGCAGCGTGCTGACTTTGAAGAATTTTTTGAGACGGATTTCTCTTTTGAGATTCCAAATTTAGCGCGTTTTCGGGTCAACGCTTTTAACCAAAATCGCGGTGCTGGCGCTGTCTTTCGTACCATTCCATCCAAAGTTTTGACGATGGAAGATTTAGGCATGGGCGAAGTCTTTAAGCGTATCTCAAACTTTAAGCGAGGTGTGGTCTTGGTCACCGGTCCAACTGGCTCGGGTAAATCGACGACGCTGGCGGCGATGATTGATTATATTAATGAAACGCGTAAAGAGCATATTTTAACCATTGAAGACCCGATTGAATTTGTTCACGAGTCTAAAAAAAGCTTGATTAACCAGCGCGAGGTACACCGTGATACCTTGGGTTTCGAGCCAGCATTGCGTTCAGCTTTACGTGAAGATCCAGATATTATTCTAGTTGGTGAGCTACGTGACCTTGAAACCATACGCTTAGCGCTCACTGCCGCTGAAACCGGTCACTTAGTCTTCGGAACTTTGCACACCAGTTCCGCTGCTAAAACTATTGACCGTGTCATCGATGTTTTCCCTGCTGCTGAAAAAGATATGATTCGAGCGATGCTATCAGAGTCGCTACAAGCGGTGATCTCTCAAACGCTGTTACGTCGCCAAACTGGCGGACGAATTGCCGCGCATGAGATTATGCTAGGTACGCCAGCTATTCGTAACTTGATACGTGAAAATAAAATTGCCCAGATGTATTCTTCTATTCAAACAGGCGCCGGTGATGGCATGGTTACCCTTGATCAAACCCTTAAAAATCTTGTATCAAAAGGCACCATTAGCAAAGACGTTGCACGACCTTATGCTAAGCAGCCTGAAGCGTTTATATAAGAGTCAGCATTGGTAGTGTTTAAAAGTTTATTGAAGTAAGTTTTACTCTATTTATTGCACAGGCAGGGACATTATGGACATTGATAAACTTTTACAATTGATGATTAATAAAAATGGCTCCGACCTTTTTATTACTGCCGATGTTGCCCCTTCCATGAAAATCAATGGAAAAATTCTGCCCGTTGGCAAAACGCCTCTAACAGCTGAGCAAACCATGAGACTGGTCAAAGGTGTCATGACTACCATTCAACAAAAAGAATTTGATGAGACCAACGAGTGTCAGTTTGCCATTAGCGATCAAGCACAGCAAGCCCGTTTTCGGGTCAGTGCCTTTATACAACGCGATATGGCGGGGATGATTTTACGGAAAATTGAAAACAAAATTCCAACCATAGAAGAGCTGCGTCTGCCGCCAATGCTAAAAGAGCTGGCAATGAAAAAGCGCGGTATTATTCTATTGGTTGGAGCAACTGGTACGGGTAAGTCAACTACTCTTGCCTCGATGGTTGGACACCGTAATCAGAACTCGCATGGTCACATTATTACAATCGAAGACCCTATCGAGTTTGTACATAAACATCGTGGTTGTATCATTACCCAGCGCGAAGTCGGTATCGATACTCACTCTTTTGAAGCGGGTCTAAAAAACACCTTGCGCCAAGCGCCAGATGTGATTTTGATTGGCGAAATTCGTAACCGCGAAGTCATGAGCTACGCCATTCAATATGCTGAAACAGGGCATTTGGTATTTGCGACCTTGCACGCTAATAATGCCAACCAAGCGATTGACCGTGTTATTCATTTTTTTGAAACCAACCGTCATAATCAGTTGTTTATGGATTTATCGCTTAACTTACAAGCCATTATCGCCCAGCAACTGATTCCAACGCCTGACGGTAAAGGACGTCGCGCCGCTATTGAAATCTTGTTAAACTCACAGCTGATCAGTGATTATATCCGTAAAGGTGAAATACACGAAATCAAAGATGTGATGACGCGCTCACGTGATAGCGGTATGCAAACCTTTGATCAAGCGCTGTTTGATTTATATGAAAACGGTGAGATTACTTATAAAGAAGCGATTCTTCATGCGGACTCTCCCAATGATTTGCGCTTAAAAATCAAACTCAGCAGCAAAAATGGCATGGCAAATTTGGATGAAGGCGCGGATAGTTTATCGTTAGATATTACCTAATTAGGTGTTTTTAGCCGCAGATAGTTTATTTTATGCTTAAAGAATCGTCATAAAAAAAGCCCTCATCATCATGTGAGGGCTTTTTTATGTTTATCTTATCGATATTTTGATGGCTATTTTATGCTGTCTCTACACGCTTGGTCATTACAGATACCATATAATACCAGTGAGTGGCCCGATAGCTTAAAGCCATTCTCTGCTGCCACTTTTAGCTGTTCTTCCTCAATCACTTTGTTGTGAAATTCGACAATCTTACCGCAATTATCACAAACCAGATGGTCATGATGCTCTTCTTGGGTAATCTCAAACACTGACAAATTGTTTTCAAAATTGTGACGCTCAACAATGCCTGCTTGCTCAAATTGAGTCAGCACGCGATAGACCGTCGCCAGACCAACATCTTCGCCTTGCTCAATCAGTGCCTTATAAACCTCTTCTGCACTCATATGATGCAGCTCTGCACTTTCCAGCAGCTCTAAAATTTTGATACGCGGTAACGTTACTTTTAAACCCGCTCTACGTAAATCTTGATTGGTAAAAGAAGCCATAACATCCCTTCTGACTATGAAAGTCTTAGCAAATAAGTTCAAAGAACATCAGATATATACTGACAATGATGATGAATCGTTGATTATAAAAAATCACACTCATAAAATATCAGTCATTATCAGATGTATTTCCAGTACGTTTTTCTCAAAAAACAT
>NZ_DATIRM010000271.1:0-7571 GCF_035469765.1 Psychrobacter sp. | reverse complement strand
GATATCGATAGTGCGCAAAAAGCGCAGCGTGTCTATGAGCTGACAGGCTGTGATGCGGTGATGATTGGACGTGCAGCCCAAGGCCAGCCATGGATATTTCGTGATATCGAGCATTTTTTACGTACTGGTGAGAGCCTTACCGCACCTACAGTTAGTGATATCAAAAAGATCGTACTAGCGCATTTAGAAGAGCTATATGGTTTTTATGGTGAATACTCAGGCTGCCGTATTGCTCGTAAGCACATCGCTTGGTATACAACTGGTATTCCGAACTCTAATGCTTTTCGCCAAGCGATGTATGGTGAAGAAAGTACTGCCGGACAGTTCCGAGTGGTAGAAGATTTTTTGCATGCTCATGAATAATACAGCCCATTCAGATAACTGGTATTCAAATTGAGGACACGCTTTAGGAGCGCTTTGAATCATTCAGACCAACGCAAAACCAATCAGCTCGATTGGTTTTTAATTTTTCTCAGATGACGTTTTATCTTTTTGCCAAGGAAAACGTCCTTCTAGCTCAATTTGTAGTGACAAGCTCAAAAAAGTACGGATCAATACGATAAAACCTAATACTAGAACGCTACGTAGTGTAGGTTCTGTGACAACAGTTGCCATAATGTCGGCGGCGATGAGTACTTCTAAGCCTAGCAAAATAGACTTGCCGACGGTCTGCCGAATTTCCACATAGGTATCATGATTGAAGCCGCCAGACAAACGAACGCCTCGATAGAAAGCAAAAAACAATCCAAAAAACATAATAAGTACACCAATGACTTCGACGATCTTGGCAATCAAATCAATATAGTGAGCTAAAATTTCTATCAAAATATTTATCCTCATCAATAGAAAGCAGAAATTTCACTGTAATACAATACACTTATTGTGTCTATGGAGTTTTGAAAATACCGACTTTTTCCGATTAACACCACTGTTTTAGTCACTTTTTGCCCTGTTTTTTTGCTATGCTATAAACGAACATTCATAGGCATAAGACAAATAAAAAGGAATTTCTATGGCTAATCCATCAAAAAAAGCAATCAGTAAAGCAGTTAAAGATAAAAATGTCATTATTACAGGGGCATCAAGCGGTATCGGTGAGCGTACAGCTTTTTTGCTTAGTGAATGCGGCGCTCATGTTATCTTATTGGCACGTACTGAAGAGAAGCTTAAAGTCGTAAAAGAAAGTATTGAGGAGCTTGGTGGTAAGGCCAGTTATTATCCTTGTGATTTGACCAATATGGATGCCATTGAAACAGTTAGCGCGCAAATTCTGGCTGATTTTGGTCATGTTGATGTGTTAGTAAATAATGCCGGTCGCTCGATTCGACGCTCGGTTCACGAGTCTACTGATCGTTTCCATGATTTTGAGCGTACCATGGATATCAATTACTTTGGCGCTGTCAAAATCATCCTTGCGTTTTTGCCGACGATGATTGAACGTCAAACTGGTCAAATTGTTAATATCTCATCGATTGGAGTATTGGCAAATAGTCCACGTTTTGCCGCCTATGTCGCTTCAAAATCAGCGCTAGATGCCTTTAGCCGTTGCTTAGCTGCTGAAGTCAAAGGCGATAACGTGACGATAACCAATATCTTTATGCCATTGGTACGCACGCCGATGATTGAGCCAACTAAGCTTTACCGTTATATGCCTGCACTCATGCCAGATGAAGCGGCGATGATGGTTGCCAAAGCGATTGTTCATAAACCTAATAGTATTGCTAGCAACATGGGTAAATTTGCTTCGGCTAGTTATTCATTAGCACCAGCGGTCAACGTTGGTATTCAATCGATGGGTTATCGTATTTTCCCGAGCACCCGTGCTGGATTGACTACCGATAAAAAACCAAACCTTGCTCAGCGTGCCTTTGCAAGAATTCTACCGGGTGAGCATCATTAGAATAGAGCTTTTATTAGCCTTGAGCTAAAATAAAAAAGGATGATTCGGTATCCTTTTTTATTGCCTTAAAAAGTATTAATAATTATATAAATGGGTAGGATAGGGGTGTTCTTTTGGCTATCGTATGGTTAGAAATGCGAGATTATCAAGTGCTTTTCTTCGGTTCGGCACCCTATTTAAGGCTTGAATATTTGGCTGTGCGTTATATTTACTGAATATATTCAGCGGATTCTTTTATTTCCCATAACATTTCTTATGGGAATAAGGACACGCCCTAGTGAGGACTTGAACGCTAAGCTGTAGGTTAATAGTATCAAGAATTTTAATTGTTAAGATAGTAGCTGTTTACTTCACAGTATCTATACTAATGTGATAAAGCGTTTGTTTGAGAAGCTTATCTATGTTTGGCAGGGTTCCTAGCCAATTGTGAACGTATTAGTTATTGTAAAACCCTCTGCCACTTTTGCAAGAGATCTATCATATAAATTAGTTTCCTAAATAACTTATTATTCTATATGCTAGATGTTATAAATAGCACACTCGATTGCTATTTATCTGACTACTGCTTAGGAGCCAAATGATGACTAACTCAGATGCTGCAAGTAATACCACTTATGACAAAGGGGATGACCATGGGCCAACGATTCATAGTGAAAACGAGGATAAGTCGCATGCACCACCGCGGCCTAGTATGGGTGGCTGTCCAGTCATGCATCAGTCGCATACCACCTCAGCCTCAGCTGCTACCGACTGGTGGCCCAATGCACTAAATCTAGATATCCTACATCAACAAGACCATAAAACAGATCCAATGGGCGCAGATTTTGATTATGCTGAAGCGTTCAAACAACTTGACTTAGAAGCAGCTAAGCAAGATTTAAAAGATTTAATGACCGATTCACAAGAATGGTGGCCAGCAGATTGGGGGCATTATGGCGGCTTCATGATACGCATGGCATGGCACTCTGCGGGTACCTATCGCCGCGCTGACGGACGTGGCGGCTCTAATACAGGTAATCAACGCTTTGCACCGCTTAACAGTTGGCCTGATCACGTTAATTTGGATAAAGCGCGTCGTTTATTGTGGCCTATCAAGAAAAAGTATGGAAATAAGCTATCTTGGGCCGATTTAATGATCCTAGCTGGTAATATGGCTTATGAAGCAATGGGCTTTAAGACTTTAGGTTTCGCTGGTGGTCGTGCTGATATTTGGCATCCAGAAAAGGATATTTACTGGGGTTCTGAGCGCGAGTGGCTTGCTGCAACCAAAAACCGTTACGAAGATGTTGGCGAGCGTCAGTCTCTTGAGAACCCACTAGGCGCAGTACAAATGGGCTTGATTTATGTCAACCCAGAAGGGGTTGATGGTAACCCTGACCCACTAAAGACCGCACAAGATATCCGTACTACTTTTGGCCGTATGTCAATGAATGATGAAGAAACAGTTGCCTTAACTGCGGGTGGCCACACGGTTGGTAAATGTCACGGTAATGGCGACTCATCGCTATTAGAAGATGAACCAGAAGGCGCTGATATCAAAGAGCAAGGTTTAGGCTGGCGCAACCCTCAAGGCACTGGTAATGCTGGTGACACGGTATCAAGTGGTGTTGAGGGTGCATGGACCACGCATCCAACTCGATGGGATCATGAATATTTTGAATTATTATTCAATCATGAGTGGGCATTGACTAAAAGTCCCGCAGGCGCTTGGCAATGGGAACCTGTCGATATAAAGGAAGAAGATCGGCCTTTAGATGCGCACAACCCCAATATTCGTCGCAACCCGATTATGACTGATGCCGATATGGCGATGATAAAAGACCCTGCTTATCGCAAGATCTCAGAAAAATTTCATAACAATCCAGAATACTTTGATGAAGTATTTGCCAAAGCTTGGTTTAAGCTGACCCATCGTGATTTAGGCCCAAAATCTCGCTATTTAGGCGCTGATGTGCCAAGCGAGGACTTCAAGTGGCAAGATCCAATCCCAGCAGGTAATGCTGATCTCACTGCTGATGATATCGCTACTTTGAAATCTCACATATTAGACAGTGGTATTGATCATCGTGAGCTTATCATCACTGCTTGGGATAGCGCACGCACTTATCGTGGCTCAGACTATCGCGGTGGTGCCAACGGTGCTCGTATTCGCCTAGCACCGCAAAAAGACTGGCAAGGTAATGAGCCTGAGCAATTGGGCCTTGTACTCGAAGCTCTCACTACCATTCAGAATAATTTTAACAAAGATGTCAGTATAGCGGACTTAATTGTACTGGCTGGTAATACCGCTATTGAGCAAGCAGCGGCGAATGCTGGCGTCGAGATTGACGTACCCTTCAAGGCAGGTCGCGGTGATGCTACTGATGAGATGACTGAGGCGGAAACCTTCTCTGATCTTGAGCCCTTGCATGATGGTTACCGTAATTGGCTCAAAGGCAATTATGCGGTGTCACCTGAAGAGATGTTGCTAGATCGCACTCAACTGATGGGCTTGACTGCACCTGAAATGGTCGTCTTAGTTGGTGGTATGCGTGTTCTAGATACCAACTATGCTCATAGTCAACAGGGCGTGTTTACCGAGCGTGCTGGTACGCTTAGCAATGACTTCTTTGTGAACTTAACAGACATGAGCTATACATGGCATCCTGTTAAAACAGATAACAATGATGCTCCTGCGCTATATGAAATACGCGAACGTAGTACTGGTAACGTAAAATGGCAAGCTAGCCGCGTAGATCTAGTGTTCGGCTCAAACTCTATACTCAGAGCTTATGCCGAGCTATATGCACAAGACGATAACCTAGAGAAATTCGTCCATGACTTTGTCAAAGCATGGAGTAAAGTGATGAATGCGGATCGTTTTAGCTAAAAATCTACCCCTCTGTCAACTTGAAATAAGCAATTCAAACTGAAGAAGGAAAGTGTTTAAGAGGTCTATTTATCTGGTTTCGTTGGGGTATACCTTAGCGTAACCAGTTATTTCACCCTTCAAGCCTATTAATAGACCACTCAAAATAGACCGCTATAATGGAACTACTTAAAACAGACTAGCCAAATACACTCCACATTATCCAAAACAACCCTGCCATAACGACAGCAATGATTAAGAGGCGTTTTACCCAGTAGGGCAACAGGGGTTTTTTATAGCCCAAATTATTCAATAGACTGTCAACGCCCTTTTGCAAGGTCTGAAAGTTTTGTTCAGACGGTGTGCTTTTGACTTTATTCTTAATCAAGCGCTCAGTATCGTCCTCGGCTTTTTCTCTATCAAAGCTAATGGCTTGACTAGGAATGCCTTGTTTATTGGCGATACTATTTAGTTTTTGCTGCTGCTGACTTTTCAGCGCAAGCTCATATGCATCTATGCGAGATTTGGCGGCATCCATGCTGATATTTTCATCGGCAGCCAAAGTCGTAATTGCCATTACGATATTGCCTTTTTCGACCATCATCATAACGGTCTTTGGCAATTTTGCCTTGGCAGGCTTTGAGCTTGAATCAGAGTCAAACATGACAGTCCTTATTTAGGCGTGATAATAGGTAAGTATGGTATGAGTTATTATAACCTTGTTATAAGGACAAAATTCAAGCAAAAAAATACCGCAGTTAATATCATATCTGCGGTATTTTTATCAGAATTATTTTTCTGTAATTTATAAATCTTTCCAGCGTTGGATAGATTCTTTAATGACTTCTTTGGCTTCGCTCACATCACCCCAAGATTCAACCACCGTTGTACCTGGTTTTTTAAGGTCTTTATAGTGGCTAAAATGGAACTCTAGCTGGTTGATCAGCTGCTTTGGTAAGTCAGCTAGGCTGTTATAAGCGTTGCCTGTATCACGGTCGTCAGCAGGTACGACGACGATTTTGTCATCGACTTCGCCATCATCAACGAATTTCATCACGCCAATGACTTTCGCTTTTAAGAAAATTCCAGTCGGTAAAGGCTGTTCTGTAATGATTAAGGCATCAAGCTCGTCACCATCTTCATCAAGGGTTTTCGGGATAAAACCATAGTTACAAGGCTTGGCAAAAATCTGTGGGTCAACACGATCAAGCTCAAATACGGCCAATTCGCGATTCCATTCAATTTTATGGCTACTACCAGCTGGGATTTCTACTACCACATTAATGATGCCGCCATCAACGTCGCCTGCGTCCAAAATTTTATTAAAATCTGCCATAAATTGCTCCAATGTGCTTTTGTTATGAATACTTCAACGATAAAAGGGAAATGTTGGCGCGCTAGGATGATTGCTGCGCCCAATTTGTGCCGATTGCGATTATAACAAGTTTGAATCAAATTTTCTCGTAATGCTTAAGTCTAAGCGCGAACGCTATTATGCAAAAAAAGATTATGCAAAAAAAGACTCAACCTTCTTATTTTGGTGCTAATTCACGCAATGGGATATTTCCTGCATGACGCTGTGCGATATTTTCGATGAGTTTTTGTGTAAATTGCTCGTAAGTGAGCGTTTTTGCCTCATCAGTAAGCGGTAGGTTATTTAGCTGCGTATTGGTCGCTTGGCTCATGCTGACAAAATCCGCTAAACGCAGCATTTGCATGCCAGCATAACCGCAAGGATTGATGGCGTTAAATGCCGATAAGTCACAATTTAAATTGATGGCGATACCATGGTAGCTAAAACCATGTTTGATTTTAAAACCAAGCGATGCAATTTTGCCAAGCATAATGGTATTGTTAGCTTCTACCTCATCAGCCGATGTATGGGAGTTATTGTCTTCTGTAGTAATATCAGTATATAGATAGACACCAGGGGCATCACGGCGGGCGCGAGCGCTGATATGAATGGTATCCGTTGATGCTTCGCCCTTTAAGCAGTCATTAACTACATCCTCAATTGCTTGCTCAGCGTGAGAAACCATATTGCGAACACTCCAGCCGACACTGTCCAAATCAAAAAGCCAATACATCACCAATTGACCATGCCCGTGCCATGTCACCTGACCGCCGCGATCTGTTTTAATAATAGGGGTATTGGTACGTTGTAGAATATGCTCTTCTTTACCTGCTTGCCCAAGGGTGTAGACGTCATTGTGATCGACCAGCCATAACTCATCAGGCGTACGTAGTCCTTGCTCTTTTTTAAGGGCAATACGCTTTAACGTGCGTGATAACATGGCATCGAGAGTCGGCACGTAGTCAGCAACTGAGAAAGACTTGGTGATAAGAGTGTCATTGAGTAGTTGTGTATTGAAAGGGTGCATAGTATTTGGCATGAGAGTGGCTTTCTTGTATTTTTGTTATCGTAAAAAGGGTAGCGGTTGTTAACACCACTGTCATCGAGTGTAGCAGTTTTCATATTACTGCCCAAATTTTAATTTGATTATATTTGGTGATAAAAACAGGGTAGTATTGGGTTTCAATTGACTCAACTATATAGAGATAGTTAGAGAGCAAGATAACCTCCGTGTGAGTGGATACGCATCGTATACAAACCCATGGGTCAATGAAAGATGTTGTTCATTCAGGGGTCAATGCACTACATTAATGAGTACTGAACAAAATTAATACCTCGTAAAATAGTATTCTATAAAATGAGGTTTTAGCTGTTTTCATTATTAAGCTTTACGGCATGAATAGCACATTTATACTGATAAAAAAATGATATAAGTGCCGTTTAGCGTCTAATAATAGCTATAGAGTCTT
>NZ_DATIRM010000270.1:0-3965 GCF_035469765.1 Psychrobacter sp. | reverse complement strand
GTAGGCCCATAGGGTTGTCAAATAAATCTGCCATTGTCATCATCCTTAATTGCAATTGGTGGTATAAAGCGCTAAAAATCAGCTAAAAATAGATTTCATCAATAATTCTTATTGACGATGCATTTATATTAGATTAGCTTGATTTATAAGACTAATCGTATTTTTTGATTTATTTATCAGGTTTACTTATGAATATTAGCATTCGCCAACTCACCGCTTTTATCAGTGTCGCTGATAATGGCAGTTTTACTCGTGCCAGTGATCAGATGCATTTGACCCAATCTGCGGTCAGTGGATTGATAAAAGAGCTCGAATCTAGCCTTGGCATCGTTTTGTTTGATCGCACTACACGCCAGCTGTCTTTGTCGGCAGTCGGACGGCATCTATTACCACAAGCGCGGCGCATTTTAAATGAGATGCAGCTGTTTGAAAATGAAGCAAGTAGCTTAACGAGCTTAGCGCAAGGTCAAGTCAGGCTTGCTGTATCACAGTTTGCTGCCTCCTCTATGCCAGCGGTTATCGCTCAGTTTGCCAAAGAATATCCTGACATCAGCGTGTCTTTACTTGATTGCTCAGCAGAAAATGTCTTAGAACACATTCAAAACATTGAGGTGGATTTGGGCGTGGGCACTGAGCTTGAATTTATGGACACTGAAGATGACGTCAGCGCCGATTTGTTATATCAGCTGCCGTTTTGTGTGGTGATGCCTGATAGCCACGCGCTGGCACGTAAATCTGAAATTATTTGGCAGGATTTAATTGATACGCCGCTTATTACCCTGCAAGGTCCATTTATTGAGCAAGTGACCGCTGAGCTTGATGAGCGTATCGCAACCCATATCCAACAAGCGCGCTATAAAGTGAACTTTATGTCGACGGCGCTCGAGATGACCCGTCAAGGCTTTGGCATTACCTTGTGTCTGCCTTATATGCCAGAGGTGATAGACTGGGTCAGCGCCAATGGTTTGCAGATGCGACCTTTGACGCAACCTGTCAAAATGCGCCGATTTTTTATTTACCAACGCTCATCGCGTGCCCTATCACCAGCCAGCATTGCTTTTAAGCATTTTTTGCAGGGCTACTTTGCGACCCATTTTGATGATTTACAAAAGATTTAACCGGCAGCTTTATACCTTTTATCACAGCAAGTCAGACGATGATTCAAGAAAAATAGTATCACTAAGCAAAAAAATGCATGAATTGGTGGGGATAATGGAATCTAACATTGAGTTAATGCCCAAACTGGTTTATGCTTTTTAGCGCCTTAACTTCTATCCTTTGTACTTATATCCCTTGTAAGGAAAACACATGTTTGAACGTATCGATTACTATGCCGGCGACCCAATCTTAGGATTGATGGACAAATTTGCCGCGGATACCAACCTAGATAAAGTCAATTTGGGTGTCGGTGTCTATTATGACGAAGATGGCAAAATGCCAGTGCTTGAGTGTGTTAAAACAGCTGAACAGCGTATTGCTGACCCAATCTCGCCGCGTCCGTATTTGCCAATGGCAGGTTTACCAGGACATCGTAAAGGCTGTCAAGAATTGCTATTTGGTAAAGACGCTCAGATTTTACAAGATGGCTTGGTTGCTACTATCGCTACCATTGGTGGTTCTGGTGCACTAAAGGTCGGCGCAGAATTTATCCACGAATGGTTCCCGCAGTCTAAGTGCTATGTTAGTGACCCTACATGGGGCAACCACATTGCTATTTTTGAAGGGTCTGACGTTGAAGTCGGTAAATACCCGTACTACGACACCACTACTGGTGGCATCAAATTTGATGAAATGATCGCGTTTTTTGAGACGTTGAATAAAGATGACGTTCTTTTACTCCATCCTTGCTGTCACAACCCAACGGGCGTTGATTTGACTCGTGAGCAATGGGATCAAGTCCTAAACGTCATTCAAGCACGTGAGCTGATTCCGTTTATGGACATCGCCTACCAAGGCTTTGGCGAAGATATGGACAGCGATGCTTATGCGATTCGTAAAGCCGTCGATATGGGTCTGCCATTGTTTGTGAGCAACTCATTCTCTAAAAACTTATCACTATATGGCGAGCGTGTCGGTGGTCTATCAGTCGTATGCCCAACGGTAGATGAAACTGATCGCGTCTTTGGTCAGCTGAACTCTATGGTACGTCGTATCTACTCAAGCCCGCCATCACATGGTGGTCGCGTAGTTGATATCGTTATGAACGACGAAGCATTGCATGAGCAATGGGTTGGCGAAGTATATACGATGCGTGACCGTATCAAATCTATGCGTACCAAACTCAAATCAGTATTAGAAGAAAAAATCCCAGGTCGTAGCTTTGATTACTTGACCGCACAAAACGGCATGTTTAGCTTTACAGGTCTGACACCTGAACAAGTTGCACAACTACAAAGCAAGTATGGTATCTACATGGTATCGAACTCACGTATGTGTGTTGCCGGCTTAAACAGCAGCAATATCGACTATGTTGCCAATGCGATGGTTGACGTCTTAAAAGACTAATCGTCTAATACTATCTACTGAGATTTTCCAAAAAGGCTGAGCATAATTGCTCGGCCTTTTTTATGCGCTGGATTTCGTAGTGGTGATATTTTTAGCAAAAACAATAACCAAATAGCTTTTATCTCAATCAAAAATCAATCGATTTATAGAACGAGCACATAAAAAACTTGCATTCAATTACGCTATAAATTACATTATGCGTAAGTAGTTATTTATAACGTAATTTAATATTCGCTTTAGCAAGGAGCCGCTCATGTCAACGATTGACAAAAATCTCTTATCCTTCCTCGATATTGCAACCGATTCTGACTTCTCTATTCATAACCTGCCTTATGGCATTTTTAGTAATGGCACTGATGGTAAACGCCGCGCGGGTGTCGCTATTGGTGAGCAAGTATTAGACTTATCCGTACTCGAAGCTGAAGGGCTATTGAGTTTAGAGGGCGGCTCATATTTTGATCAAAATACCTTAAACGCCTTTATTGATTCTGGTCGAGATAATTGGAGTAAAGCGCGTAAAACCATTCAGACGCTACTCTCTAGCGACTGCGATATTTTACGTGACAACGCCGATTTGCAGAAAAAAGCCCTATTTAAGCAAACAGACGTCATCATGCATCTGCCTGTTCAAGTACCAGGCTTTACCGATTTTTATTCGTCTAAAGAACACGCAACCAACGTCGGTACCATGTTCCGTGACCCAAGCAATGCCTTATTGCCTAACTGGACTGAAATGCCAGTAGGTTATAACGGACGCGCCAGCACCGTCATCGTCAGTGGCACTGAGGTAATACGTCCATCAGGTCAGCTAAAACCCAATGCTGATGATCGTCCTATTTTCTCGCCTTGTAAGTGTTTAGACTTTGAGCTTGAGACCGCATTCGTCGTTGGTAAAGGGAATAATATCGGTCAACCGATTGCCGTAGATAATGCTATTGATCATATTTTTGGTATGGTTTTGCTGAACGATTGGTCAGCTCGTGATATTCAAAAATGGGAATATGTGCCATTAGGTCCATTTAATGCCAAAACCTTTGCCTCTGAAGTATCTCCTTGGATTGTGACGATGGAAGCCTTGGCACCGTTCAAGATGCCATGCCCAACGCAAGAGCCAAAGCCACTTGCTTATCTCAATGAAAAAGACAGCAATAACAGCTATGACATCCATTTATCAGTAGAGTTATTGCCTGAAAATGCTGAAGAAGCAACTGTGGTTTGCGAAACCAATTTTAAATATATGTACTGGTCAATGGCTCAGCAGTTGACTCACCATACTATTACTGGCTGTAAAGTAGAGGTTGGCGACATGATGGGCTCAGGGACTATTTCGGGACCGACGCCAGATTCTTATGGCTCAATGCTAGAGATTGCATGGAATGCGACCAAACCTGTCACCCTAAAAGGCGGTGAAACACGCAACTTTATCGAGGATGGCGACACGGTCATCATGAAAGGTTATA
>NZ_DATIRM010000269.1:0-19404 GCF_035469765.1 Psychrobacter sp. | reverse complement strand
GATTTTTACCAAGCAGATCTTGCCCGCGTGCAAGCGATGATGCAAGATTATGATGATAGCGAGATTTTATTGATTGGTCGTCGTCATGTCCGTAGTAATAATTCATGGCTGCACAACAGTCATCGCTTGGTCAAAGGTAAGCCACGCTGCACCCTGATGCTACATCCTGAGACGGCTGAGCAGTACGGTATACAAGATGGTCAAGATGTCAGAGTCACCTCGCGCGTCGGTAGCGTAATTATTCCAGCAGAAGTTACTGATGAGTTGATGCCAAATGTCGTGAGTATTCCACATGGTTTTGGACATGGTCGCAAAGGCGTGAAGCAAAAAATCGCCCAAGCGCATGCAGGCGTCAGTGTGAATGACTTGACAGATGATACTTTGATTGATGAGTTAAGCGGTAATGCCGCGGTGAACGGGGTGCCTGTGCAATTGGAAGCTATACATGCAGAAACTATATTCTCAGAAGCTGCTAAGTCAGACAGTTCGAACTCTTCGTCACATTCAAAAGCTGAGTCGGGTAGCGCTGCATAAATGCAATCAGTACTATAGTTAAAGTTGGACTCGAAAGCACTTATTTATAATGATAAGCGCTTTTTATTTACCTTATTAATTTGTCTTAGACTAAATCTAGATACCGATAAAATCAAAATCAACCTCAGGTATCTCGCCTTGTATTAGTAAGCTAATCGCTTTAGCCGAGCCGCAAGCATGGGTCCAGCCAAGCGTACCATGACCAGTATTCAGCCATAAATTATCAAAAGCCGCTTGCATATTGCGACTGCCATGACGAACTTGACCAAGATGGGCGCGTCCTATTAATGGTACATTTGATGGTGTCATTGGTCGTAACCCTGTCCAATATTGTACAGAGCTGGCAATGATGCCTTTAGGAAATAACTGCTGCACGCGGCGAGTGATGGCTTCACAGCGTACGGTATTCAAATCTAAGTTGTAGCCGTTAAACTCTGCTGTCCCTGCCACTCGCAATTTATCACCAAGACGTGAAGTCACCAGTTTAAACTCATCATCAATCAAACTGACAAAGGGTGCTAGATGGGGTGCTCGTGGATTGATTTGATAAGTGGCTGAGTAGCCTTTAGCAGGGAAAATAGGCAGATGCATATTAAGGGGTTTCATTAAGGCGACGCTATAACTACCAAGCGCCAATACATGACTATCAGCGCTAAAGGTTTGCGCATTTTCGCCTTTGGGTCGAATGGTAATGCTATGTACGTGCGGACGCGCAGAGTCAGCATCCGTATTAATCGCTACAATCTCAGTATCATATAAAAACTTAACGCCATCCTCGGCGCAGTGTTCAGCTAAACGCTGGGTAAATAAATGAGCATTACCTGACTCATCATGGCTGGTATACGTCGCGCCTTTGAGCTTATGCGCAATGGGATAAAGTGCTGGCTCGAGACTAACGGCATTATTGATGTCAATAACATAACGCTCGCAGCCGAGCGCCTGCATACGCTCTGTAGGCGCTATCGCAGCATCAAACTCAGCTTGATTGGTATAAAAATGCATGATGCCGCGCGTTTGCTGTTCATAATCAATGCCAATATCAGTACGTAATTGTTGTAAAGCATCGCGTGAGTATAATCCTAAGCGTACCATTTGTACCAAATTAGCATCAGCACGATCTGCACGGCACTCTTGCAAGAATTGCATTGCCCATTTAAGTTGTGCCTTATCAGCACGCAGACGATATAGCAGCGGCGCATCTTCTTTAAATAGCCATTTTAACGCTTTTATCGGTGCAGTAGGATTTGCCCAAGGAGTGGCATGCGAGACAGATATCTGTCCGCCATTGGCAAATGAGGTTTGCATACCTGCGCCAGATTCACGCTCAATCACAGTCACATCATAGCCTGCTTGGCGTAGATACCATGCGGTGGTCACGCCCACCACGCCTGCTCCGAGTACCGCAATATGGGTCATAGATTACTCTGCTGCGATTGATAAAAATAGATGAGAACGTGCTTATCTGGTATTACTTTGGACGAGCAACATCCGCTTGTAGCGCTGGCGGTAAATCCAATAGAGTAAGACTACTTTCAGCCAACTGCTCTGGACGAGCCACGACCAATGCCTCAAAGCCCTCACTAGTAGCAATCGCATTGACCACTTGTACCTTATCCAGTTTTTCACCAGCGGCAGGGGTTGTATCTGAGCCTTTTACACTTGTTCCTTTTACATAGTGCAAAAACGCTTTCGGCGCTGATTTAAAGTAAATACGGGCAATCACTTCTTGACCCAAATAACAGCCTTTATCATAGTCCATACCGCCGCGCTGATGTAGACGCAGCTCTTGCGGTTGGAACTCGCCTTGCGTCGCTGCCACTATCCAATAGTTGCCAGTCGCGATACTAGACTGCATCCAAGCTTGGATATTCTCAGACGTATTGTGGTCGTTCTGATGGCTAAAAGTCGGCACACTATCAATAACACAAGGATAAATCGGCATTGGGGCACTGGTATCAAACTTTGAAAATGCACCAAATTTTTTTAAATGTCCTTGGAAAGCATCTGCGCAATCGGCACTGATGACCACGTCAAAATGCTTTTCAGCCTGTTTTTTAATCCAGATGCCAAATTCTATGCGACCTTTTAAATTACCGATGGCTGCGGCTTGATAACTAAGTCCGAGCTTGGTGACGTCACAAGTTAATTGTCCTTGTAAGAATTTTTCGGCATCCTCGCCTTGGATAGACAATTGGGAAAACTGCGGCAATGCCGCTGCATTGATAGATTGAGTCATTGTTATTATCCCTATAATGAGAGGTTTTTCATAAATCGTTAAAGGTTGAAAATAAGGGTCATAAAAGTGGTATGTCAGATGTTTATGAGAAGACAGACAACTATAAAATCATATAAGGTTAAGAAGAGTACCACAAAACACACCCTCATAAAAAACGTCATCGTTAAGATGGCTATCAAGCGTTAAATTGGGCACAGCCAGTGGTTTTCAAGCGCACAAATTGGTTAAAGATGACGAGTTACGGTACAATATAAGCTCTGGAATAAACCTAATGTATGATGGCTGCCGAGGGAATTATGAGCTTACCAAATTGTCCGAAATGTGATGCTGAATATACGTATGAAGATGGCGCGTTACTAGTATGCCCGATGTGTGCTCATGAATGGACAGCGGCAGAAACCGATGTAGCACAATCTGAAGATCAAGATACGGTCATTCGCGATGCCGTTGGTAATGAATTGCAAGACGGCGATGCCGTGACCGTCATTAAAGATTTGAAAGTCAAAGGCTCTTCAACCATCATCAAAGTAGGAACCAAAGCAAAAAGCATTCGCCTATTGCCAGACGCTACCGATGGTCACGATATCGACTGTAAACTTGATGGCTATGGTCCGATGAAGCTTAAATCATCCGTGGTTAAAAAGGCATAAGCTGTACATTTATTGTGAATAAAGTAATACAAATCACTAAATAAAAAACGATTAAGTAGAGAATGACGATGAGCACTAAAAACGAACAGCTATTCGCGCAAGCACGTAAGCATATCCCTGGTGGTGTAAACTCACCTGTCCGTGCTTTTGCAGGGGTCGGTGGTACGCCAATCTTTATGCATCGTGCCAACGGGAGTAAGATTTATGATACTGAAGACAATGCTTATATTGATTATGTTGGCTCTTGGGGGCCAATGATTTTGGGTCATGCCCATCCAAAAGTCATTGATGCGGTCAAAAAAGCTGCTGATGACGGTCTAAGCTTTGGTACGCCAACGCCTTTTGAAACTACCGTTGCTGATAAGATTTGTGAAATCGTTCCGAGTGTTGAAATGATCCGTATGACCAGCTCAGGTACAGAGGCGACCATGAGTGCGATTCGTCTGGCACGTGGTTATACTCAGCGCGACAAAATCGTCAAGTTCGAAGGTTGCTACCATGGTCATTCAGATAGTCTACTAGTAAAAGCAGGTTCAGGCATGCTGGATATTGGTGAGCCCACATCAAAAGGTGTGCCAGCAGATTTTGCCAAGCACACGATTACCATTCGTTATAATGACCCACAAGCGATTAAAGATTGTTTTGAGAAATGGGGCGAAGAAATTGCCTGCGTTATCTTAGAGCCTATCGCTGGTAACATGAACATGGTGATTCCGAGCCAAGAGTTCCATGATACGTTGCGCGAGCAGTGTACTGCCAATGGCGCAGTATTGATTTTTGATGAAGTGATGACCGGCTTTCGCGTCGGACTTGGCGGTGCGCAAGCGCATTTTGGTATCGACCCTGACTTAACCTGCTTTGGTAAAATCATTGGTGCGGGTCTACCTGTTGGTGCTTTCGGTGGCAAAAAAAATGTCATGTCTTGTATCGCGCCACTTGGCGGTGTCTATCAAGCGGGTACATTATCCGGTAATCCATTAGCGATGCGCGCCGGTATAGCCATGTTTGAAGACTTAACTGCCGAGGGTTTTTATGACGAGCTAGCAGCGAAAGTAGATCATTTAGTTGATGGCTTCCAAGCGGCTGCTGACAAGCATGGTATCAATATGCGTACCAATAAATTGGGTGGTATGTTTGGTATGTTCTTTGTCAAAGACAGTGCGACCACTGTCCCTCAAAACTTTGATGACGTGACCGAGTGTGATATGGATGTGTTTAACACTTTCTTCCACGGTATGCTTGATCGCGGTATCTACCTTGCACCGTCTGCTTATGAGGCCGGCTTTATGTCTATCAAGCATAGTGCTGAAGATATCGAAGCGTCTATTAAAGCCGCTGATGAGATATTTGCAGAAATGGCAAAAGCATAACGAGTTTATCTAAGACTCACATGCTTAAAAGAACCAGTATGAGAGATCATGCTGGTTTTTTTTATTGATAATAAATACGAGTCTTAGTGTGTCCGTATTTTATCGAACTTCTTATCTGTTAAGCTTAAATTACCGCGCAGCACATCCGCATACATACGAAAATCACTGGCAAAACTTTTTAATGGGGATTTAAAAGAGGCGGGCTTATTCTTTTCAAAGAAAAAATGTCCAATCCAAGCACAGCCATATCCTGCGACAACGCCTTTAAGCAGAGGCTTTACTGAACGGCTCTTAACAGATTTGGCCAAGCCGATTAATCCAAAACTACTGCCTGCAAAATGTAATCGACGACACGCCATATTTTGATGTTCATTCAGATAAAAATCATAAAATGATTGTTTGACTGAGTCGTCTGCTTTTATCAGCTGGTTCTGGGTATCGTTTTTAGCCGCTGTGACTTTAGCTAGTGATGTTGGTGTGGCGCTGTTATTCATTGATTTGGCTTCCTTGCAGAGTATGTCTCATCCATCCGTGATGAGGTCTTATAGCAGAATGAAATAGCTTGATACCATAATTACCATCGGTAAGCGCTTGTTCTCTATTATAATATAGACAATGGCGACCGTAGCAAGTCAATTTTGGACAAATAAGTGCTAAGAGTAGATGATATCTTTTAGTTTAAAAGTTGGTTTAACTTGCTTGTCTTCAATGTTTGGCAGTTGTAGGCGCTCACTTGCTAGCCTTTAGCATACATGTTTTAATGGCGAAAATTGTGCACGTCCGCGTGATTGGTCGCGTTTTTATAATTAAAGAACTCTTATTTCTGACTCAATGTATTCTCTTTTTTAAAAGATTAAGTCCTTTTAAATATCTTTTTATTTGACACGGTAATGACCTCACTTATGCCTATTGACTATCTAAAGAACCCACCACTTGCAGAAGATGAAATGATGGCAGCCATTGATATTGGCTCCAACAGTTTTCATCTCGCCATTGCTCGCCTTGATCATGGTGAGGTGCGAAAAGTAGTGTCTATGTCTGAAAAAGTGCAGCTGGCGGCTGGATTGGACGAAAACAATATTTTGAGTGCGGCAGCTGAAAAGCGTGGTCTAGAATGTCTGAGCCGTTTTGTCGCACGCTTAGATTCTGTACCTCCTGAGCGTATCCGTATCGTCGCAACCAATGCTTTACGTCAAGCCAAAAACGCCAATGATTTTATCGTTCATGCTAATAAAATCTTACCCAAGCCTATTGAGATTATTGCAGGACGTGAAGAGGCGCGCTTGATTTATTTGGGCGTCTCGCATACCAATGCCAGTAGCGATAAGCGTTTGGTCATTGATATTGGTGGCGGCTCAACAGAATTTATTATTGGTCAGGAGTTTGATCCACTATTGACTGAAAGTTTACAGATGGGCTGTGTCTCCTTTACACAAAAATACTTTGCTGATGGGCAAATTACCAAAGAAGCGTTCAATAATGCCATCTCAAGCGCACGTAAGGAGATTTTGGCAATCAATGGTCGCTACCAAAAAATGGGTTGGAGCAGTGTCATTGGCTCAAGTGGGACGATTAAAGCGGTGCGTAATGTCTTGGTCTCTAAGGGCTGGGCGGATGAGCAAGAACGTATCACTTATAAAGGGGTCAAAAAATTAGAAAAATTATTGCTTAAGATTGGTAATGTCGATGATATTGAGTTAGAAGGCGTCAAAGAGCATCGCAAAGCCGTATTTCCAGCGGGAGTTGCTGTCTTACGAGCTGCCATGCAAGTGCTAGGTATTGATACCATCACTTACTCTGATGGGGCGTTACGTGAAGGCGTGATGTACGATATGCTTGGGCGTTTTGCCAGCGAAGATGTGCGTGACCGCAGTGTGCTGGCATTGATTAAACGGTATTCGGGTGATAAAAATCAAGCTAAGCAAGTGGTCAAAACCAGTCGTCGCCTATTTGAGCAAGTACAAGCGCAACTAGGACTCAGTACCGAAGACGGTGATTTGCTCAGACGAGCAGCGTTTTTGCACGAGATAGGGTTAGCGATTGCTCATAGCAGCTATCATAAACACAGCGCCTACTTGATGGAATACTCTGATATTCCTGGGTTCTCGCAAGTTGACCAAAAGCGTATGGCGCAGCTGATGCTCAATCATCGCCGTAAGCTAAAAGTAGACATGCTAGAGCAGACCTGTACTATCGGTGGTAATCAGCTCGTTTATCTCTGTCTACTGCTACGTTTGGCAGTACTGGCGCACCATAGTCGCAGTGACTATGAGTTACCAGCGTTAGCGCTAAAAGTGATGGATGAGAACTGCTGGCAAATAACGGTCAGTGACGATAGTGAGCATTATGCTTTCTTATTATCAGATTTGCATACCGAAATTGAACAATTTGCCAAATGGGGCGTCAAGTTGAGCGTCGTTGAGGGTTAAAGATTTATCCGTTTAGACTGTTATAGATATAGTCTGAATTTGATTAAAAATAACGTAACAAAAGCGGTGTTGTCGGTAATGTTATGGCATATAAGATGTGCTATTATAGTTTTATTGAGTTTACAACTGTACTTTTAATCTTTTAGTACTGATAATAATGCCATTATTTAACATCGCTCTATTAAACATAATTACGAAAGGGAAGCGTCTATGAGTACCGTCTGGGATAGCGTTCAGCTTGCACGGCATGCCAAACGTCCATTATTTATGGATTATGTGAATCAGCTGTTTACCGAATTTGATGAGTTACATGGTGACCGTGCTTTTGCTGATGACAAAGCCATTCTAGGTGGGCTTGCGCGCCTAAACGGTATGCCAGTGATGGTCGTTGGACAACACCGTGGTCGTAGCACCCGCGAGCGCATTGCTCATAATTTTGGTATGGCAAACCCTGAAGGCTATCGTAAAATTATTCGTTTGGTCAAAATGGCTGAGCGCTTTAATATTCCGGTGATGACCTTTGTCGATACCCAAGGCGCTTATCCTGGTATTGGCGCGGAAGAGCGGGGACAGGCGCAAGCCATTGCCGAAAGCATTGCTGTGTTTTCAAGTCTAAAAGTGCCTATCATCGTTACTATCATTGGTGAAGGCGGTTCAGGCGGTGCATTGGCAATTGGGGTTGGTGATAAAGTGAATATGCTACAAAACAGTATTTATTCAGTCATTTCACCTGAAGGCTGTGCCTCTATTCTGTGGAAAACGGCTGAAAAAGCGCAAGATGCTAGTGAAGCATTAAAGTTAAATGCCATTAATCTCTATCAGATGGGCTTGATTGATGCGGTTATCGACGAAGGCGAGGGTGCCCATGTGCAGCCACAGCCAGTCATGAATGCGCTAAAAGCATTACTCGTTGAGCAACTAGACGAGCTTAAAGATTTGGATGCGCATGAGCGTTGTGAGCAGCGTTATGAAAAGCTGAAATCCTTTAACTCAGAAGTGATGTTGCCTTGCTAGTGCTCTAGGCTGCTAGATGGCTAATGGTTAGCTTTTAGCACTGAAGGTCTGTGCTTAATGTTAAAATAAAAACGTGTCATTTTATGGCACGTTTTTTTGTGCGGATTCATTTATCCTAGCAAAACTGCATTGGCTTTAGAGTAGTTTAATGATTAATAAGGTTAATAATGACTAATAGTGCAATCCTCCCATATCCTATTGAGCCAATTCTAGAGCTGCCGATAGATACGAAGCTGGCAGAAGCATTATTAAGTAGCTTGATTGAGTATGGCGAACAACTACATGGTCGTCGAGTTTGGCTGGCCTGTAGTGGTGGGCGTGATTCATTGGCATTAGCAGCGCTTTGTGTGCAGCTCTATAACCAAGGTAAGCTGCCATTTTTACCGCAACTATTGCATGTCAATCATGGCCTGCAAGCGAATAGTAATATTTGGGCGCAGCATGTGACTGATTGGGCAGCTGCTCAAAAGATACCTTGCACTATTTTGCAGGCGCACGTCATCGGACATGATGAGCAAGCGGCACGGCAAGCACGTTATGACGTGATGCGCGCGCAACTCAATCAAAATGATGTTTTATTGTTAGCACACCATGCTGATGACCAAGCAGAAACAGTATTGATGCGCCTAATTCAAGGGGCTGGGGCGAATGGTTTGTCAGGTATGCAGCCGTGGCGTGTACAAACGCAGGGCATGCATCGCATTGTATTATGGCGACCTTGGCTTACCATACAGCGCGCTAGTATTAGCGCCTATGCTAAGCGCCTAAAGCTACCCTATATCGATGATCCGACCAATGAAGGCGGTGATAATGTCCGTAGTGGACTGCGCCGTGACATCATGCCAGTGTTGGCGAAATACAATCCTAATGTCATTGATAATATTGCTCGGAGTGCGCAGCTACTAAGCGATGCGCAATTAATAGTTAATGCACAAGCGGCAAAGGATTTACAGCAAACAGAGGTAGCATCATTACAGCTATTACCTGCACAGCGCGTGCTAAATATAGATAAGCTACAACAATTACCACTTTATCGCCAGCGCCAACTATTACATCATTGGCTTGGTCAAGATGAGCCTTTACCGCCTGCTAAACAGCTTGTCGATGATGTATTAGGTTTAAGCCAACGTGATGACCATGACCATCAAACGATGCTTTTTTGGCAAGGTCGCAAGCAATCCTATACTATTCGTCGTTACCGTCAGCAGCTTTATCGGCTTAGCAGTGACTGGCTTAAGTGGCTTAAACTGCCGCTTGCTGAGCAAACGCTATCGTTATCTGTTCCTCTATTACTGGCTAATCATTTACCTGAGCATCAGCCCATATCAATCACTTTACGGAGTGACCAAAATATTACTTGGCAAGTGCAGATGATACCAAATGAGCTGTTGCGCCTATTAGATGATATAGCATTAAAGGCAACATTAAAGCCAGTGCTGAAAATAACACCATTACATCGCAACACACGCATCCAAACCGCACTGGCAACCCGACCGCAAGTAGGTAAAAAGCTTTATCAAACTTTAGGTATTCCATCATGGATGCGTGAGAGTTTGGCAGTGGTGCATGTTACGTTTAGAAATGCAGAAGACGAGATAACGATAGAGCTGCCTTTATTGTTATTATCGCCCTTTGAACGCTGGGTGTTAGGCTCAGATAAATCAGATCCTAAGTTTAATACTGATAGTAAGCATCTTGCTGCAACTGTGAATAGCTATTTACGATCAAATAATCCCCTCTAAATAATAGAGAAGTGATGTGCGATATTGCGGTTATCATCAGCTAAACTCGATGGTTCCCTTGCTGAATTTACTAAACGGTGCCAGTAGCAGTATGGTAAACTGAGTGTCATTTTACCTATCATTATGTTAGTTTAAATGCCTTTGCATTTTTTGAGTAGGAGACATGTATGTCAGTATTAGATAATAAGAAAATCAGCTTTATCGGCGGCGGCAATATGGCGCAAGCTTTGATTAGCGGGCTTATGAGCTGCGGTGTCAAACCGAGCCTCATTACGGTTGCCGATCCTAATAATGAGGCGCGCGCGCAATTATCTGCTAAAGGGTTAAATACGGTTGACCCAACTACCGATGCAAAAGCGGCTGTTATCGACGCTGACATCGTGGTGCTAGCAGTCAAGCCGCAAGTCATGAAAGCAGTGGTCAGTAGCTTTGCTGATGCCTTAGACAAGCAGCTGGTGATTTCAGTGGCAGCAGGTTTATCGACAGCGCTTTTATCTGACATGTTGGGTGGTTATGGCAATATTGTCCGTGCGATGCCAAATACACCAGCGATGATTCAGATGGGTGCGACTGGTCTCTATGGTACAGATGATATTTCTGCCGAACAAAAGCAGCTGGCAACTGCGGTGATGGAAGCATCAGGGCTTGTGATGTGGGTCGATAAGGAAGAACACATGCATGCAGTAACGGCAGTCTCAGGTTCAGCACCAGCCTATATGTTTTATATTATCGAATCGATGGTCGATGGGGCAATAGCTTTAGGATTGGATAAAGAGCAAGCTTCGGCGCTCGCGATGCAAACCATGCTAGGTGCGGCAAAAATGGCAATGGGTAGCGAAGATGCGCCTGCTGAATTACGTCGCAAAGTGACTTCGCCAAATGGTACGACCCAAGCTGCGATTGAGTCCATGCAAGCCAATGACATCGGTCGTCAAATCAGTGAAGCCATGCAAGCCTGCTATGATCGCAGCCAAGCGTTAAGCGAAGAGATGAGTAAATAAGCATCTACTGTAAACACTCTATTGATAGGGTATGTCATGATTCATAAGATACCCTATTTATAACCATAAAAAACGCCTGATACTGACATTTGTCATCCTAAAACCCGTTAATACTGTCACATTGAGTAGCGCTTCATGAACAACATATTATTGCAAATTTTTGATTTGGTCACTACCATCGCCATGATGTTGGTGTTTATTCGTTTTATGCTGCAATTTGCCGGTATGGACGCTAGTAATCCTATGATTGCGCCTGCTTATAAAGCGACCCATATCGTCGATGTATTTGGACGCATTTTTCCAACCGTCGGACAAGGTCGCATTAATATTGCTGCTATTGTGCTGATGTTTTTGATTCGCCTGATTGATATTGCAGGAAAAGCAGCATTAACGCATAAAGGTATTGCGCCAGTGCCATTATTTTTTACCGGCACCATCAGCTTGGTTTTAGACTTTTTGCGCATGTGCCGCTATCTTGTCATCGGCTCTATCATCGTTAGCTGGATTGTAGTATTTACACAATCTCAGCATCCGATTATCGGTATTATTGTTGATTTGGCAGAGCCAATTTTGGCACCGTTTCGTCGTATTACGCCAAACTTAGGCATGCTTGATTTATCGCCAATGATTGCCTTTTTTGCCTTTTATCTACTTGAGATATTTATCGGTGGATTGGCATCAAGCTTTATGCCGATGTTGGGCTAAGCTAGCTAGGTTAATAAGATTTACTGTGTGATAAAAAATTCAAGCAAAAAGGCGTTCTATCAAAGATAGAGCGCCTTTTTTATGTTTGTCGTGTATATAAAGTTAAATACTAAAAGCGGACAAAGCGATTGGGTATCAATTGCGCTTTAGCATCTTCAGGGTGCGGTACATCAGCGGCACGTAAGGTTTGAGTAATCCAGCTATCCGCTGCCTTAACTGCATCGATAAGCGCATCACCTATTGCCAACCGTCCAGCAATAAAGCTGGCTAGCGAACAGCCAGAACCATGAAACTCGCCATCTAAGCGTGGCAAAATACTTTTATGTACCATTTCACCTTTTACGTAGAGATACTGCTCAATATCACCGCTATCAAAATCGTGTGAGGTTTTTACCAATACTGCATAGGTTCCTTGTGCGCATAATTTTTGCGCACCTAGATGCAAATCTTGCTCAGCACTCAAGGCACGCAGCTCATGGGTATTTGGGGTGATTAAGGTGGCATAAGGTAGTAGCTGCTTAAAGGCGCTGACCAGCGTCTGCTCATCGCCCAGACTGCCACCACTATTGGCGACCAATACTGGGTCCAATACAAAAGGTGTGTCCTTAAGGATAGTCTCATCAGCAAATAAGCTAGTTAGCATAGCAATATTATCAGTCGTACCAAGCATGCCTGACTTAATAACGGTAACAGGCAAATCATCGAGCACTGCTACGGCTTGATCTTTGACCAAACTTGCCGTACATGCCTCAAAGCCAATGACCTGCTGCGAGCTTTGTACAGTAATCGCAGTACAGGCGATGGCAGCATGAGCGCCTGCTTGTCCGATGGCTTCAATATCCGCCTGTAATCCTGCCCCACCTGAGGGATCTAATCCTGAAAAGCACAATACGACTGGTCGCATAACACATCCTTTGATATCTTTTATAATAAGTAGCAAATACTATAGCCATCCTCTGCCAAAAAAGCCATAAAGACCATTAAATCGTTAATTATGCAAAAAGCATGATTAAAAGCTCATAGAATGCTTGCAATTCGTTTTGGCTTTGCTATAATACTCGCCCACGGCATAAGACGTATCGTTAGCATCGATACTATGTTTAAAGAGGTATTTTTAGTAAAAATACTTTGATAAGTGTCTTAAATCGTTAGGTGAAGTGGGTGAGTGGCTGAAACCAGTTCCCTGCTAAGGAACCATACGTGTAAGCGTATCGAGGGTTCGAATCCCTCCTTCACCGCCATTTATTCCGTTGTTATTAGAGTAATCACGCAAAAAAATAGCGTTAATTATCTTCTATTATGTTAAATGAAAAAATAATTTGAATTTAACTAAAAAAGATGTTGACACAAGCGAAATTATCTATATAATAACGAACCTAATTTACTGCAATTGTTATTAACAAAGCAGTAAATGATGTGTAAAGTACGCGCTTGTAGCTCAGTTGGATAGAGCACTTGGCTACGAACTAAGGGGTCGGGAGTTCGAATCTCTCCAAGCGCACCATTTTACATCATCACTTATTTACTAAATCAATCGCCTGTCTTATGACAATTTGGCGGTTTTTTTACGTCTGCGATTTCTTCATATCCAATTGACTATCCTGAGTATAGTGTACGATAAGTGCCTGAATTACGGTACAATAGCGCTATTATTCATTGCTGGTTATGAGCTTGTAACATGTCAAAGAGTTTACCTAAACGACCAACCAAATCTGCTGCTAAAAATAAAGCGTCAGCACCTCATCCCTCTGGGGGTGAAGAGCTAGCCATTGCTAAACCTAGCACTCGTATGGCAGCGATTCTTTATGATGGTATGTTGATTTTAGCATTATTATTTTTGGTAGGAACGGTGCTGACGGTGATTGGCACCTTGTTGACGATGGAGACAGGCAGCGAGTCATCACAAGCGCAGTCGCTGCCAACATGGTATCAAAACGCTATTATGACGCCGTCGTTTATACTGACGCTGGTGGGGTTCTATGGGCTGTTCTGGCGCCGAGGTGGGCAAACCCTTGGGATGCAGACATGGAGGCTTAAAACCGTTAATAACAATGGTCATCTGCTCACATGGGGGCAATCCTTTAAGCGTATTTTAGCAGCCAGTATCATGCCGCTTATATTCGGCCTCATTGGTAGTGTCATCGGTGGCTCGCGTGCTATTTTATTAACCAGTGCATTTTTGGGATTTGTTTTTAATTATGCTTTTTGTTTATTCAACCGGCGTGGTCTCGCAGTGCAAGATATGCTATCGAATACCATCACCTTAAAAATGCCAAAGACCGAGAATGAAGGACTATGGCGGGTAATTAAAAACCGAAAGCAAGGAAAATAAACAGTATTATCATCGCTATAATCTTCCAATACGCTTTAAGTATTACAGGTTAGCGGTTTGCATCAGCCATATAGTATAACCGACAAAAAGTAATACTAATGTAGTACCAGAGGTGCGACCAAACTGGCGCTTGGTCATAAAGGCAAAGACACAAAGCGCAACGAGCACCAAAGTTATCAATCCCATTACGAGAACGTCGCGTGACAAAATAATTGGATTAGCGGTTATTGGGGTAATAATTGCAGCAACACCCACTACGCCTAGAGTATTAAAAATATTAGAGCCAACAATATTTCCTAATGCCATGTCATGCTCGCCTTTACGGGCCGCTGATACACTAGATACCAACTCTGGTAATGACGTACCAATTGCGACGATGGTTAATCCAATAATGAGCTCGCTTACCCCAAAAGCTGTTGCTAATTCAATAGCGCCCCAAACGATAGCACGTGAGCTCACGACAAGCATCAGTATTCCAACAAATAAGCTTCCTAAGCCTCGGGATAAGCTATGTTCCGTGTGCTCTATGCTGTCTATAACAATATCATTTTCGTGTTCATGATTGCCTTCGCGTAGACTAAGTACAATTTGAAGTCCCAATACTGCCACCAAAACTATCAATAACAATAGGCCATCAGCTTGGCTTAACATCCCGTCACGTAGCTGCCAGGCTGCCAGAATGGTCACCAATAACAATAGCGGTAGATCGCGCTTGACGATACCTTTACGGATAATAATAGGGCTTATAAGTACCGTTACACCCAACACTAATGCAATATTAACAATATTAGAGCCGTAGGCGTTACCTAGTGCTAAATCAGGACTACCTTCAAGGGCTGCCAATACTGACACCACCAACTCAGGTGCTGACGTGCCTATTCCTAAGATTAACACTCCGATCAAAAAACTGGGTACATTTAGCTTTTTTGCTAGGACCATTGCACCATCAATAAAAACATCGGCACTCCAAACAAGAATGGCGAGACCAATCAATACTGCAATAACTGCCAACCACATAAGTATGTTTCCTTAATTCATAATATCAAACCCAAAAAATACGATCAGTCATGTCAAACTCGTTTAGCCTATAAACATCGTGCTGAAATTGGTTTTACTGACACTTATGGTTTGTGAAAATATTATAAGAATATGAGTTTGCAATATAAAAGTGGCATAAAAAAAGCTGAATCTTAATGTGGATTCAGCTTTCATATTGGCATAGAGGTTTTGATCAGATAATAAGAATAACTTCAACAGCTTAGTCGATTATTTATCCTTGCTTTATCCACAAAACTTCGGTTTTCTAACACTTTACGCCACTTGTACAGGGATAATGTTTGCGGTGTCTTTAACCGTATTGTCTTCGTTGCAATAGACCAGTCTTGGCTGATACGTTGACGCTTCAACTTCATCAAAATGTGCATAGGCACAGATGATAACGATATCGCCTAAATCTGCCATATGAGCGGCTGCACCATTTAGCGAGATGATACCAGAGCCCGCTTCAGCGCGGATAGCGTAGGTGCGAAAGCGCTTACCATTGGTGACATTGTAGATATCGATCGATTCGTTTTCACGCAGACCGGCAAGGTCTAATAAATCACCATCAATACCGCATGAGCCTTCGTAATGTAGCTCAGCATGAGTAACACGGGCGCGATGTAATTTGCACTTGAGCATATTAAGTAGCATAGGTTGCTTCCTTAGTGTAACGGATATAAATGAGTTAAATCAAAACGTTAATTGGGACAAGCGTATTAGAATAAAAGGCTATTATAATGAAAATGCCATTTATTTAGGTAATTTAAAGCCATTAATTTGTGCACGTGCTTTTTCGATATCACCACCTAATAATAAAGGCAAGGCGTCAAATGCTGCTGACAAAGCACTATCAATCGCAATCTGTTCATCATTAGAAGCTTTTGAGAGCACATGACCGCTGACTTTAGACTTATGGCCCGGATGACCAATACCCACACGCAGGCGATGAAAATCGTTACCAATATGCGGGGTAATGTCACGCAGACCGTTATGACCGCCATGACCACCGTTGGTTTTTAGCTTGATGCTACCCGCTGGGATATCGAGCTCGTCATGGACAATCAGCAGCTCGTCATTATTAATGCCATAAAATTTAACCATAGGCACGACCGACTGACCTGACTTATTCATAAAGGTCAGCGGCATCAATAGACGCACATCATAGCCATGAATTTGCCCGCGACCTGTCACCCCGTGGAATTTTTTATCAGGGGCAAGGGCGATATTAAACTGCTGCGCCAAATGATGAACGAACCAAAACCCTGCATTATGACGCGTAAACATATACTGCTGACCAGGATTACCAAGACCGACAATAAGCTTTATGGCCATAAAAACACCCTGCTTGACTATAATAAATGGATAGTAAGGATTATGAAGGTGCCATGCATTGAGTAGCATACCTCTGATTTCTTAACCCTTACTTACAAAAACAGCAGGAGATATGCATCACCTGCTATTTTTTTGACTAAATGAACCTAGTATTACATAGCGGACAATAGGTCGCTATGCAAAGCTGGTTTATTATTCGCCGTCTTTGCTTTCGTCAGTACCTTGCTCAGTCGCAGGTACGTCAGTTGCATCAACTTCAGCAGCTGCGTCAACTTCTTCAACTGTCGGTGGCATCATGTTTACGATAGTACGGTCATGACCGTCTTCTAATTCAAGCTCAGCAATAACTACGCCTTCAGGAAGAGTGATATCTGATAGACGGAACAAATCACCGATTTCCATACCAGATACGTCTACTTCTAAATATTCAGGTAGCTGAGATGGTAGGCAGATGATTTCGATGTCCGTTACTAACGTTGATAAAACGCCAGCAGCTTTAGTACCTGGAGCTTCTTCTTTACCAGTAAAATGCACAGGAACATTCATGTGAATTTTTTGACCTTTTACAACGCGCTGGAAATCAGCATGCATTGGGAAGCCTTTAACTGGATGACGTTGTAGATCTTTGATAACGACTTGATGCTCTTGGCCGTCGACATTCAAAGTCAAAATGTGTGAGAAGAACGCTTCAAATTCAAGTGATTTTACTAGCTCATTGATTTTGATAGAGATAGCTATTGGCTGCTCACCACCACCATAGATGATAGCAGGAACTAGGTTCTGCTTACGTAGGCGGCGGCTCGCACCTTTACCTTGAAGCTCAGCAGAACGATCAACTGCGTTTAATGCAAAATGATTAATAGTCATGGATGTAATCCTATAAAAAAATGATGAAGTGTCTGGTCATAAAAAAGTGGATTTGCGACCAATCCACTAATACGTGATGATAGCTAGTATTTGTCGTGCGTGATAAATGCCGCATAATCAAATCTAGCCATGTGCTTAACCTAATGATTGCTATGATAAAAATTACCAAGAAAATCATTATTTTAAACGTGATCAGCACTTTTGGTCATACTGACAGCTTTAAATCATAAAAAACGGTCAGCACAGGCGCGCATTATACGTGATTATGTAATAATAAGAAAGACCTACGTAAAATGGCTATGCAAAACCCTTATGCAAAATACCTATACAAACAACAGCGCAAAACCATTAAGCAAAAAAAGCGCCAAGTAACTAAACTTGGCGCTTTTTTTTATTGACAACAAATCTTAAGCGTCAAACATGGCGCTGATAGATTCTTCATTATTAATACGGCGTAAGCTTTCAGCTAACATTGGCGCAATGCTTACTTGACGAATTTTGCTACAAGCTTTAGCAGCATCAGACAATGGAATGGTATCAGTAACCACAATTTCATCCAATGCCGATTCGCTGATGTTTTTAAGCGCATTACCAGATAAAACAGGGTGAGTGATATAAGCCACTACACGGCGTGCGCCGTTTGCTTTTAGAGCTTCAGCAGCTTTACATAGCGTGCCTGCCGTATCGACCATGTCATCAACGATGACGCAATCACGGTCACGGACATCACCGATGATGTGCATCACTTGTGACTCATTGGCACGGGCACGGCGTTTATCGATAATCGCCATGTCAGTATCGCCCAACTGCTTAGCCATTGCGCGCGCACGTACGACGCCACCGACGTCAGGAGAGACGACCATGATGTTGTCATAATCTTGTTTTTGTAAGTCGTTCAATAGCACAGGCGTGCCATAGATATTATCAACTGGGATATCAAAGAAACCCTGAATCTGATCTGAGTGCAAATCAACGGTCATCACGCGATCGATACTGACGATGTTCAACATGTCAGCGACGACTTTAGCCGAGATAGGTACACGAGCTGAACGAGGACGACGGTCTTGACGGGCATACCCAAAATACGGCATGACTGCTGTAATACGACCAGCACTAGAGCGACGCAAGGCGTCCGCCATCATCATGATTTCCATCAAATTGTCATTGGTTGGTGCACAAGTAGGCTGCATGATAAACACATCTTTACCGCGCACGTGTTCTTTGATTTCTACGGCAATTTCGCCATCAGAAAAACGCGTGATGTCAGCTTTACCAAGAGGTATATGGAGATGATCGGCTACGGTTTTTGCTAATTCTGGGTGGGCATTACCCGTAAAAATCGCCAAATAAGGCATGACAGAAGTCCTATTGATTGACTCAAGCAGCGACCGCTAAGCAGTGTCAAACTGCTCAAATTCAGAAAAGAGTGGTGAAAAGTATTGATGACTACTATTACAGTAAAAAATGGTAGGGGTAGCTGGACTCGAACCAACGGATGTCAGGATCAAAACCTGATGCCTTACCAACTTGGCTATACCCCTGTAATGTCTAGGCTGTGTACGTCGATATCTAAAAGCAACTTTTTTAACAGTTATTGTTAGAATAGCGTCACGACCTGTTCGTTATCTGATAAACGGAAAAACCGTCTAAAACATAACTTTTCCCTAACGGTGCTCATTGCGAACTATACCGAAACTGGGATAACGTTGTCAATGTCAATAAGATAAGCGGCTATCTAAAACTGCTTATAATACATGCGTATCAAACGCTTTGAGCTTAAAAATGGTAGGGGTAGCTGGACTCGAACCAACGGATGTCAGGATCAAAACCTGATGCCTTACCAACTTGGCTATACCCCTATTGAGGCGACCTATTATAAATAAATTTTCAAGTTTTGCAAGTCATTTGCGACTTTTTATGGCTTTTTTTCGTAAAGAGTGAACTCTGAGGTGAGTTAGGCGACTTATTAGTGAAAACTGATAATAATCGTCACCCCTAATTATTGCCAATTGTTTAACGGATTAAGGGGGTTTTACTGTGTGACTATAAAAAAGAATCCCATTGCACCTCTTGCTCGTATCTATAAGCCCGAAAGGGGGCTACAGTTGGCTGAAGGTAATCCTGTTCAGCGAGATTGCCCTAAGCTAAATA
>NZ_DATIRM010000268.1:0-3289 GCF_035469765.1 Psychrobacter sp. | reverse complement strand
TACGACTCTAGCCACCAATTGCACGCGATATTGTGGGTCTATGGCTGCATTGCCCAATTCAATAAAAGTGACTTGCTGCGGTGCTTGTTCGCTGACGCAGCCGCAAACCCTGCCTTTTACCGCTTCTTCTTGCGCTTCAGTCATAGCAACGCTGGCAATACGCCAAGCATTTTGTTGTTCAATCTGACTACGGCATTGATTGTCGATAGCCGCTTTAAAAACGTTCATACCGATTTCATTGGCTGTGCCCATTGCCGTTCCTGCATTGGTATTGCTACCTGTTGTGGCACAGCCAGCTAACGCAAATGTCGCCAGTAATGCCGTTGAAGCAAGTAGTTTTTTCATCAAATTTCCTTTCAGGTTTATCAAGATTATAAGGGGTCAAATTTTAAATTTTTATATCGTCATGGATAAATATACTAAAATTTACTTTTTGCTATTCATACCTTGCAGTATTTTTATGCCACACCATCACAAATAAAAAGTCATATTACTAGAACTCAATATTTATAACAAAGTAAATATCTCAGTAGCACATATGTTATAGAGGCATGACAAGTGGTGAGGGTTTACAAAACGGTTAAAGTTTGTTTAAATAACTTACAATATGAAACTTAGTATCGCTTAGCGAAACAAGAATGTGATATTTAGTGAATAGTAGCTCTTAATTTTCAATAAATCTCGATTTATAGTCAGGATAAGGGCTAGTGAGAAAAACAATATAGCAATATAAAACCTCTCATGTTTTAATTAGAGAGACTGTTTTTATAGTGAGCTCACTCTAATAAAGAGTTCGCAACACCCCATTTACAACAGCACGTTGCTAAATATGCCGAATATGGATTGCAATATCATATTCTTATCAACTCAATTGCTTTATTTTATCAAGGAAGAAAATAATGAAGTCCATTTATAAAATGCCTTTACTTGCAGCAATGATTGCAGCCAGTATGACAATGGTTGCTTGTTCAGACAAAGCGGCTACTGATGGTGCTACTACTGAAACCTCTACGGATACTACCGCTACAGCAAGTGATAAGCTTGAAACCAAATTTGTCACTATTGCCACAGGCGGCGCGTCAGGTCCTTACAATATTATTGGAACGTCGTTAGCAGAGATTTATGCCAAAACTTTTGGGGTCAATGCCAAAACTCAAACGACAGGTGCTTCAGTAGAAAACGTCAATCTGTTGACACAAGGTAAAGTGGATATGGTGCTGGCGCTTAGTGATGTCGTCACTGATGCTATCGAAGGTAAAAATGACTTTAAGGCGCCTATCGCCAATATTCAGCAAATTGCTGTCCTGTATCCCAACGTCATTCAGTTGGTTGCTTCAGAAAAATCTGGTATCAAAAATATTGAAGATTTAAAAGGTAAGCGTATTGCGGTTGGTGATCAAGGTTCTGGTACTGAAGTTAATGCTCGAACCTTGTTAGAAGGTTTTGGTATTACCTATGATGATGTCAAAGTCGACTATCTAGGCTTTGCAGATGCCGCAGATGCGATGAAAGCTGGCAAAATTGAAGCGGCATTTTTCAGTAGTGGCTTACCAAACTCTTCGCTTTTAGAGCTAGAGCAGGGTATTAAGTTGCAGCTGGTCACCATCAATCAAGATAAGCTCAAAAAAATTATTGAGACCAAGCCTTACTTTAAGACTTTTGAGATTCCTGCCGGTACCTATGGTAACGACGCTGCTATCCCAACCACAGCCGTTATGAATGCCTTATTAGTACGCTCTGATATCTCTGAAGAAGATGGCTATAAGCTAACTAAAGCATTGTTTGAAAACTTGGATGGTCTGAAAAATGCTCACCAAGCGGCGAACGATATCAGTTTAGAGACTGCTCAAGTCGGTATGGTTGCTCCTATTCATCCTGGTGCCAAAAAATACTATGATGAGAAAGCAGCTAAATAAACAAGTATGGTGGTTTACTGGCGCAGCAGCTATTGCTGCGCTGGTTTTGTTTATACTATGGGCGATTTTTAGCCGCCAAACTGTCATTGAAGTACGAGTAGCGGGCGTTGCTGATAATGATAGCCTAGTCTGCTATTTTGTTGAGCCCAATTTTCAATTGCGCTGGATTCATTCAGTAGAAAAGCAGTGGTGGGAGGAGCAGTATCTTCGTGAAGAAGAGGGCTTACTATTAACCAATAGCTCCTTTCAAGCGTTTGGTGCTGGTACCCCGTCTACGGAAAATGTCGCTCCTATACAAAAAGAGGGCTATGTCGGGTATCAAATCAACCAAAGGTTTCCTCATCTCAACTGGGTTGTATCAAGACTGACTCAAGGTGAGATTGATTATGCCGGTCAGCGCCTTTTGATTCATCAACTGGTACCAGATTATTCAGAAGTAACTATCATGCCCAAGGCATATAGTCCAATCGATAGATTCAATAAGGATTTTTGTCATGACCTCCCAAGTGATGGATCACAGTAGCGATAAGCCTCATGTCAGTGATGATGCTAAGTTGGCAAATCAGCCAAATGCGCTTGAAGATACTGAGAATTACGATGACGTTGATCCTAGTGTCACACAAGCGATATTAGAAAAATACGATCGAGAGTCTATTACGCGTCATATCACTCAAGGTCCAGTAAAGTATATTATCGCTGCGATCTGTATTTTCTACTCCATTTTTCATTTATACATCACCTTTAACCCAATGCCATCACTACTACAGCGCTCTGTGCATGTGGGCGTTGGCTTCGCTTTGATTTTTTTGATTTTCCCTGCTAGTAAAAAAAGCAGTCGTAAAAAAGTGGCATGGTATGACTGGATCTGGTTTATCTTCTCCTTATCTGGGATGGCTTATCTTATTTATGAGTACCAAGATATTGTCACTAGCCGCGGTGGTATGGCAAATTCGGTCGATGTGATATTTTCTATTATTACAGTCATCTGCGTCCTTGAAGGTAGTCGGCGTATTACTGGTTGGATATTGCCCATATTAGCCTCTATATTTTTGCTATATCCTTTTATCAGTCATTTGGACTTTATGCCTGATCGGCTGCTCACACGCCCTTATGATTTGGGCGATATTTTTGGTCAATTATTCTTAAAAACCGAAGGCTTATATTCGGTCGCAATCGGCGCATCTGTCACTTTTATCTTCTTATTTATTTTGTTTGGGGCATTTTTGGCGCGTTCTGGAATGGGTCAGCTGTTTAATGATTTGGCATTGGCGCTGGCAGGGGATAAAAAAGGCGGACCTGCTAAGGTTGCTGTAATTTCAAGTGGCTTTATGGGTAGTATCAATGGCTCAGCCTTATCAAACGTGGTAAGTACG
>NZ_DATIRM010000267.1:0-5543 GCF_035469765.1 Psychrobacter sp. | reverse complement strand
TTTCTAGCTAAAGGTCTACTAGAGACAAAAGATACTTACGAGGCTTAATAATTTTCTATTGTTAGGTTGTAGTCATCGCTTTTTAAGTGGTGATTAACTCTAGAGACCATAAGACTGAAATATATTTCAAAAAAATATGCGTCTAAAAACTACGTTTTTTGCTGAATTGAGGTTGGGTTCAAAAATCATCATAATGCCAAATTTACTAGGTTAGGTGTCATGATGGTTTTTTAGCCAAAAATAGCTAGGTTGTGGTCAGTTATGTATTTGAGGTTTTAGGGCAGGGCACAGTTTGGGCACCACATGGGCACCGTCATGAAAACGGACTTTTTGTTTGGGTAGTTAGACTTCACTATATTCAGAAAAATATTTCGATAAATCTTCTACAAGCCCTGAAAATTGGACAAAAAAAAGCCTCACTGTTAAGTGAGGCTTTTTAAGTATTTGGAGCGGGAAAAGAGATTCGAACTCTCGACCCCAACCTTGGCAAGGTTATGCTCTACCACTGAGCTATTCCCGCTAATTATCAATTAACTATTGTCAGTTGATGAAGGCGTATTATACGCAGTTTTTTGAGCGTGTCAACAGGTAACATGAAAAAAAGCAAAAGATAGTAAATTGGCATATTATCCTATCAAGCATCTATGTTATAACAGATTGTTATAATCTACATTCCAAAAGCTTTGCTTTCTATAAATAGGCTGGAATGCAGCTTTATAATTACTTTCATTATATTTATGATTTATAAACATAACACTTAAGGATAAGTAATATGAGTCAACAATATACCATCGCTGATTATTTATTTGATCGCATCGCAGAAGCGGGTGCAACCGAGATATTTGGCGTACCTGGTGATTTTAATCTAACCTTTCTAGATAATGTACTTGCCTCCGATAAACTACGCTGGGTAGGTAATACCAATGAGCTAAACGCAGGTTATGCAGCTGATGGCTATGCTCGAGAGCGTGGCTTTGCCGCTATGGTGACAACCTTTGGCGTGGGCGAGTTGTCAGCGATTAATGCCACCGCAGGCTCGTTTGCAGAGTATACGCCAGTGCTACACATCGTTGGTGCGCCTAGCACCGCTTTGCAAGATTCAAAACGTCGTATCCACCATACTTTGGGTGACGGGGTATTTAACCATTTTATCAAGATGGTCGAGCCGGTGACCGTGGCACGCGCGCATATTACGCCTGATAATGCTGCTTCTGAGATTGATCGTGTCATTCGTATGATTCTTAAAAAGCATCGCCCAGGTTATTTACTACTATCACCAGATGTGGCAAAAACGCCAATTTATCCGCCAACGACCAAACTTATCGATAGTGAGGAAGATATCACCAGTCAAGCGGCGTTAGCAGACTTTAAGCAAGCGCTGATAGAATTTTTACCCAATAAAACCACGACGTTGATGGCAGACTTGATGGTGCATCGTTTGGGTCTGCAAAATCAGCTTAAAGCTTTGATTGCTGATACCGATATTCCTTATACAACGTTATCGTGGGGCAAAACCTTGCTTGACGAAAATAGTGAGCGTTGGGCAGGTACCTATGCGGGCGTGGCATCGCGTCCTGTCGTTAAGGATATGGTCGAAAACTGTGAATGTTTGATAAAAATTGGTGTGCAATATACTGACACTACTACTGCAGGGTTTAGCCAAGATATTGATGAAAATGTGGTGGTTGACTTACATTATGAGCGTGCGAGTATCGCAGGAAAAAACTTTGCGCCTATCGCTTTAAAAGACGCTTTAAAAGTATTGCATGAAGTCATGACCTCAGGTATCAAAATTGTGGCAAAGCAGTTCTGTGAAGAGGTAAAGCCGCATGAGCAACATGGCAAGGATAATGAGGCCATTCGTCAAGATGACTTATGGCATATCATTGCTGATGCGCTTGATGATAAAAACTTGGTGTTTTCTGAACAAGGCACCGCCTATTTTGGTATCAGTGATGTGCGTCTGCCAGAAGGCGTGACGTCTTATGGACAGCCAATGTGGGGCTCAATTGGTTATACTTTGCCTGCGAGTTTAGGTGGTGCCATTGCGTCACCGCATAAACGCAGTATTTTACTCATTGGTGATGGTTCTGCTTTATTAACCATTCAAGAAATTGCGGTGATGATTCAAGAGCGTATCAACCCTGTGATTGTGCTGATTAATAATGATGGTTATACCGTTGAGCGGGCGATTCATGGTGAAAACCAGTATTATAACGACATCCCCAAATGTGATTGGCAGCTGATGCCAAAAGCGTTTGGTGCTACTGATGATAATAGTCTGCTACTAAAAGCAGAGACAGCAGGCGAGTTAAAAGAGGCTCTCAAACAAGCGACTGCAGCAAAAGACAAACTGGTTATGTTGGAGGTCATCGCTGGCAAGCATGATATTCCGCCACTACTAGCTGATATCAGTGCCGCGCTTAAGCCAAAAGCCGATTAAGTCTATTTAATAAGTTTTAATCAAAAAAAGCTCGTTGAGTCACTAAACTCAATGGGCTTTTTTGAGGATTTTTTTCGATATCGACCAACTAACTAGAGATTCTGCTTATGTCAATTTGCATACTTTAGTATCATGGTAGGTTGGGCTGTATTCGGTCCTTAACACTCAAAAGGACATACCTTATTATGATTTGGCTGAAAATGCTTATTGGTGCCTTGATGGTATTAGCGATTCAATTATTCGCCCAAACCAGATTTTTCTACTTGGCTGCACTTGCCCCGCTTTTCCCCACTTTTACGTTGATTAGTCACTTTATTGTGGGTACTGAGCGTAGCCCTGCTGATTTAAAGGTCGCACTGATATTTAGTATGCTCGGTGTTATTCCGCATCTTATCTATACCTTTGTGGTCTTTTTTAGCATCAGCTATGTCAGCTTATATAAGGCGCTTTTATTGGGCGTGGTTGCTTGGACAGTAGCAGCGGCGATTTTAGTGCTGACGTGGCAATACATTCAAGCTTCATGATAGTTAAACGAGGGCAGTGCTCACAATAGCGCGAAAATGGCGCTCTAGAAGCGGATAAATTCAGATAGAAATATGAATAAAGGGCTTTGAGACGATTTCTTTGCAGACAGGTTCTCTAGATTTGGTCAAGGATGTTATGCTTAAGTGCGGCTTCGTTATGCTACCCACAGAAAAGTAAGGTCAATACTATGGCAACCACTCAATTCGTTATCACTGATAAAAATAGGGCTTAAAAAAAGATGGATACCTTAAATATCCTTTATTTCGTAGGAGCGGTATTAATTTTTGCCAGTATTATGGCAAGTACCTTATCCGCGCGTTTGGGCGTTCCTTTGTTACTGTTGTTTTTAATCGTAGGAATGCTGGCTGGCGAAGAGGGAATCTTAGGTATCGAGTTTTCCCAATATGCTATTGCTAATTTTGTTGGGCAGGCAGCGCTGGCTTGTATCTTGTTAGATGGCGGTCTGCGCACCTCTTTTAAGTCCTTTCGAGTGGGTCTTAAGCCTGCAATCACCTTAGCTACTTGGGGCGTATTGGCTACGGTCATGATACTGGGCGTATTCGTGACTTGGCTACTTGATGTCGATTGGCGTCTTGGGTTATTAATGGCAGCGATTGTCGGTTCAACCGATGCTGCAGCGGTATTTTCATTGCTGCGTAATGGTGGTGTGAAGCTTAACGATCGTGTACAAGCTACACTAGAGCTAGAGTCGGGTGCCAACGACCCTTTGGCTATTTTGCTTGTGACAGGATTGATTGCTTTAAATGTCGATCCCACAGGGCAAACGGTACTGGGCTTTTTATGGTTGCTATTACAGCAGCTCAGCTTTGGTCTAGGCATGGGCTTGTTGTTTGGTTATTTATTAGCAAGGTTATTACCCAAGGTGCATTTGGCAGAAGGCATGTACGCCATCTTAATTATGTCTGCTGGCTTGGCAGTCTTTGCTGCGACCAATCTTATTGGCGGTAGTGGGTTTTTGGCCATTTATCTTACCGGTGTGCTGATTGGTAACCATAAAGTACGCTCAACTGAGCATGTCATGCGGGTGATGGATAGCTTTGCTTGGTTATCACAGGCAGTATTATTTGTAGTATTGGGACTACTAGTGACACCATCGAACGTTATCGATGTTTGGTATTATTCGGTCGCCATTGCCGCCTTTATGATTTTGATTGCTCGTCCTATTGCTGTCTATACGAGTGTCAAACCTTTTAAATTCAAAGACAGAGAAATCGGTTTTATCTCTTGGGTAGGACTGCGTGGCGCGGTACCTATTACCCTAGCTATTTTGCCCGTGATGGCAGGTATAGATGGCGCCTTTATGCTATTTGATATTGCCTTTGGTGTGGTAGTTCTGTCATTGATTTTACAAGGCACCACCATTCCTATCATGGCAAATTTATTCAAAGTACGTATCCCAAGCAATAAAGACCCAGAAGAAGAGCATGAAGTCTGGGTATCTGATAAAGCTAGCATTACTTTATACGAATTTGAAGTGAAGTCAGGGGCATTTGCGATTGATCGTCATCCGATGGGCATCTCTAACCATGTCAGCCCTGATGAGATTAGTATCTTTGCCTTGGTACGTAGGCAACATATTGTGATGGTTGAAGAAACGACCAAGCTTAAATGTGGAGATAGAGTCTGGTATGCGATGAGGGGTAATCATGCCAGTAAAATTGCTAAAATTTTTAATGATACGACGTTAGATCTTAAAGCCATCGATGACTTTTATGGCGATTGGTTACTATCACCAAGTGTAAAGCTTGGAGACTTGCCGTTTTTTACCGGTATTATGGCGGCTGAGTCTCTTGTAGATAAGCTAAAGGAAAAACCTGAAGACAGTGCCAAAAGTATGTGGGAGCAAACGGTCGCTGAGTATGTCGTAGATAACTTGGATATGAAGCCAGTCTCAGGCGATACGGTTGCTATCAGTGATGAATGGTCATTGGTCATCAAAGAAGTGGACGAGAAAGGAAAGCTGAGAACGATTGGTTTAAAGCATCAAGAGTTTGCTAAGGTGATTTAATTTTTTACTATATAAATATCAGCTGAGATGACTGCATAATAAAAAGCCCTATTGATGATCAATAGGGCTTTTTCAATAGTATTATCTACAGCAGTGATTACCACATCAAATCATCTGGGATCACATAGGCGGCGTACGGATCGTCTTCTGCCAGCTCATCTTCTGCAGTATCGTTTGATACCACCATAAAGCCTTCTAGCTTTGAGTCGATACGATCGGCAAGCGGGCGCGGTAGTAGGGCATAGCTGTCATCTAAACGGGCGATGACCACGTGACCTAACACAATTTGATCGTATAGCTTTTGAGTAATAGAGATTTTTTTGACTTTTGCATCATCGACAAACTGATAGCTGATGTCGCCATTTGTCTCAGTCAGTTGATGCTGCTTAATCATTTGAATGATATTGGCTTTTAACATCTTCTCTTCTAAGACTCGCTGCTTTTCTTGATTGAGCTTTTGGTATTTTTCTAGCTTTTTAGCTTGGGCGTCTGCCAAGGCTTTTTTAGCTTCGATATTCGATGCATCGCCAGTGCGCTTAGCGTGCT
>NZ_DATIRM010000266.1:0-10613 GCF_035469765.1 Psychrobacter sp. | reverse complement strand
TATAAGCAATGTTGGCAGCTGCTCAGTTAAGATACTTTGGTTATAAACAGTGGTTTGATTAAGGCGTAAAATGGTTGTCGCATCTGCTTGCTTTTGGATAGCTAGCGTACGACTATCATTAAGATTGGCATGCACCGTGGTAGCACTTTGATGGTGCTGAATATAACGTTTAGGCTGATGATGACGGAAGCTTTTGCCTCTTGATAACAAAAATATAGCTTCAAGTAACGAGGTTTTACCACTGCCATTAGCGCCGATAATGACGTTGCAAGCAGCAGGTGATAAATTGATATGCGTTAGATTACGCAAATAAGAGATTTGTAGACGTTCAATCATAATAGTGACAGCCGCCTATAAAGCCTGATTACATATTAGCAGGCAAAAGTTCGATAAAATTTAAAATTGCAAGCTTTGAAATTTTAGTCCATCAACATAATTAAGGTTAAAACCCATAATAATTATGACTCTCAACCTTAATTATTTACCATTTAAAGAATAAACTATATGCGCATTGGCATAATGACATACTGATGGAAGTCATCATTTAACTGATTAACCAATACCGACGCATTTGATTGACTCATATGCATTTGTAAGTCGCCTTGGATGACACCCAGCACGTCTTGTAGATAAGCGGCATTAAAGGACAACTCCATTGGTTCTCCTTGATACTTAGCTTGTATCATCTCAACCGCTTCATCTTGCTCAGCGTTATTCGCGCGTACTTCTACCATGCCATCACTGGCAAAATTAAAGACCACCCCGCGAGATTTCTCATTACTCAAAATCGCTACACGGCGCAGCACATCCATCATTTTTTCTTGATTAAATAAAGCAAGCTTGTCGGTATTGCTTGGCATCACACGACGATAATCAGGGAATTTACCATCAATCAGACGCGCGGTAAAAGTCACCATCAAATCTTGACTGACTTGACCTGCACTATCCACATCACCAAATGGTAAACTGACTTGTAAAAACTCACGACCAAAACTCAACGTGACGGCGTTGTCTTTATCACCAAGCATTTTGCCCAGCTCGGTAGCCAAACGCTCAAGCTCAATTACAGCCTTACGTGGCAAGATAGCCTGCATATTTAAATCTGCATTGACGTCAATAACGCTACGTGCTAATGCCAGTCTATGACCATCGGTTGCAACTGTCGTTAATTGCTGCTGTGAAACATCAAATAGCATACCCGTTAGATAATAACGGACATCTTGAATTGCCATTGCAAACTGAGTTTTATGAATTAAGTCAGTCAAACGGCTGCGGCTAATCGTTAATGGTGTGATATTTTCAGGATTGCCCAAACTCGGATAATCTTCACTAGGCAATGTACCTAAGGTAAAACGGCTCTTGCCACTGGTCAATAAGCAGCGTTGGTTTTCTTGAGTTGTCAGACTGACTTGTGCTTGAGCGGGTAAAGATTTACAGATATCTCTTAATTTGGTTGCAGGCAATGTCGTCGCACCTGCTTCAACACAAGCACCAGCAGGCAATTTCAACGTCGATGTCAGCTCTACTTCTAAATCAGAAGCAGTCAAAACAAGCTCTGACTCAAATAGCTGTAGCTTGATATTACCCAAGATAACCATATTGTGGCGTTTATCAGCAGCCTTGGCGATCAAATTAATGGCTTTTAGTAACGACTCTCGATTAATCGATAATTGCATGCTTAGTTACTCTTATTTGATTGATTTTTTTATAAAAATAAAAAATACTGACCTAATATACCTTGTCTACTGACGATAATCTATTAGGGGTCTGTATACGCCTATTTTCAACATTATAAACCATATTTATCTACTAAAATATAGTGGTAGCTGAGCCTTCTAACCGGCTTGCAACATCAATGCTAAGGTCTTGTAATCTTTGTCAAACGCTGGATCGGCGGCACGTAGCTCATTCACTTTATCACAAGCATGCATCACTGTTGTGTGGTCACGTCCCCCAAAGAATTGTCCAATCTCAGGAAAACTCTCGCTAGTCAACTCTCGCGATAGTGCCATCGCTATTTGACGTGGTCTAGCAATACTACGCGTACGCTTGCGTCCGAGCATATCTTTAATCGTCACATCGTAGTATTCAGCAACGACTTTACGAATATTGTCCATATTGACTGCTTGTACGCGCATAGCAACGATGTCTTTTAACGCATATTGCACCATCTCAAGAGTAATAGGGGCACCGGTTAAGTTGGCATTAGCAAACACCTGATTTAAAGCACCTTCCAAACGTCTTACGTTAGAAACGACATTTTGAGCGATAAATAACGCGCACTCTTTAGGTAAGCTCATGCCATACGAAGCGGCTTTTCTTTGTAAAATTTGTACGCGCGTATCAATTTCAGGTGGATCAACTGCCACCGTTAAACCCCAAGAAAAACGAGATCTAAAGCGCTCATCAAATTCAGTCATTTGTGATGGATGACGATCGGATGCCAAAATCAGCTGTTTATCACCACTAGTAAAATCTGCAAATAATGTTAAAAACTCATTACTGCTTTTTGTCTTTCCAGCCAATACATGAATATCATCTACTATTAACAAATCTACTTTTTTTATTTTCTTTTTAAAGTCTTCTATTTTATTATTTCTTAATGAATAAACTAATTGATTAATAAATTTTTCAGAAGTGAAATAATAAAAACTTTGATTATTTTTTAAATAGCGATGAGCTACAGAATGCATTAAATGCGTTTTTCCCAAACCAGAAGGTCCATATATAAATAAAGGATTGTGGCGATTCTTTGATTGGCGTTTGCCAAGCTCGTAGCACGCCTTATAAGCAAGGTTGTTAGACTTACCTGTGACAAAGGTTTCAAAGGTAAAATCAGGATTTAGGTAACTTAAGGATTTTGCGTCAGCAGAGTCAACTGCTTCCGCATGACGCATATTGGCATCAATATCTGCTTTGGCATTATTATGATGAATCGTTTCAAAATCATGATTTGAAGGGGTGGGGAAGAGGTTATCTTCTGAGAATAATGATCCCGATTGCAGCGAGCTACTATCATCGATATCGCGACCAGCGTTATCAACACGTACAATAACTTCTTCAATACTTCCCTGGCTATGCTTAGCAACCAGCTGCTGAATATCCTCTAAGTGGTTCTTTTTGATGTAAGTTACAAAATAATCATTAGGTGCAAGAATGATTAAGGTGTTGTTTTCTTGATGAGCTGACAATGGTCTTAACCACATGGTAAACACGTTATCTTTGACATGATAACGTAGGTCGTTTAGGCATTTATCCCAAATATTTGCTGTATCTATCATGAATATCAGTAGCCCTATAATTCAAAGTATTAACATTTTTTATTGTAAGAATCGATCAAATCAGATTTAAAAAAGGCGTTGAGGCTTACGTTAAACAACCTATCACAAAGTGACCTAATATCCTATATCGTGTAGGAGGGTAATTTACCATAAATAACCTGTGGATAAAACCTTGTTTTTTGGGGATAAGGTTGTGGATAATTTTGTGGATAAGTAATAACATTAAGTTATCCATATTTAACCCACAGGTTATCCACAGGGTTACCCATAGCCTATATTTTTGATTGTAAAGGGAAATTAATACTTAACCACAGAAAAACACCGTCCCAATAACAACAATATCTATATATATTAATTAATTAATTATTATAGAGTTCGACAAAAATTGTGGATAACTTAAAAATCATCGCCAATAAGATCAGTTATTTTTAGACTAGATAACAATATTTACATCAAAGGATTTGTCAATTTCACAGATGATATCTAACTTCTTAAATAAACTTTTGAAATACTTAAGGTTTCTACAGCCAGTAAAAAAGCAGATAGCGCTATCATGCTGCTATAAAACATAATCAATAGTTTATTGACCCACATCTTGTTCAGTGATATAATCCTCCGTTATTACGAATTTAGTCCATTATTTTGATAGGTGAGTTATGAAACGTACATTCCAACCAAGCGTGATCAAGCGTAAACGTACTCACGGTTTCCGTGCTCGTATGGCAACTAAAAAAGGCCGTCAGGTCTTGGCTCGTCGTCGCGCTAAAGGACGTCATCGTCTTACTGTATAATCAGTAGATTATGGTAAGAATGGCTTGTTGTGTGTCTATTATTTATAGATTGCGATAGTCAATCACCACAACTTATTCCTAGCCATATATTAAAAGCGCCCACATCGGCGCTTTTTTTGTCTTTATATTTTCTCATTACTCATCATCATGCTATTGTCTCTCATAATAGGTTGTACTATGTCTAATACTGTTTCAGCGAGCACTACCGCCCGCTTCACTAAAGAGCAACGCCTGCTCACCCCTGCAGCCTTTCGTGAGGTGTTTGATGCACCTGAGCGCAAACTGCATCAAAGCCACTTAATGGCATTTATACGCACTAATACTCATGACACTCCACGAGTAGGTATGGCGATCACAAAACGTAAAGTACCTACTGCGGTTGCACGAAATTTAGTCAAACGTCAAATACGTGAGCAATTCCGAGTGAAGGCTTCTAGTTTAGAAAATAAAGATATTGTTTTTATCATTAAAAATTCTATTAAAGGAATAAGTAATACAGAATTAAAGAACGAGATAAATAATATCCTTAAAAAAATAGAAAAAAGATAATATGAATTTTTTTATAAAAATTATAAATAAATACTTATATAAATTTGTTTATGGTTTTATTATTTTTTATCAAAAAATAATAAGCCCAATGTTACCTGCTCGCTGTCGATATTATCCAACCTGTTCAAACTACGGTAAGCAAGCTTTAGCATGGCATGGTACTTGGCATGGTACTTGGCTATTATTGAGACGTATTGGTCGCTGCCATCCATTAGGCGGACATGGTATTGATTTCGTGCCGCTACCTTTAGCTTCTTATTGCTATCAATATGTATCCTTTAATCTACCAACTCATGGAAAGTTTCATGGTTTATATGTTTATAGAGACAGTAACGGCTATGTTGCTCGCCTAAATCATATAATGAAATTAACATAAAGTTCGTTAACGACTGCCCCTTTGTGGATATCTATTTAGTTACCCACAAGTTATCCACACTCTTGGTATCATTGTCAGACGTTTTTTAGTAAAATGATGAACATTTTATGTGATTGACTGCAGGCATTTGCTTGAGCCATCTGGCTTAATGCTGTTTGCAGCCATAACACATGCCCTAGTTTTTACTCCCTAATTTTTTAATCTAGGAAAGGTTTATGCAAAAGATATTTCGGGTGATGATCATCATTGCGATGTTAATCACCGCTTATCTGCTGATTTTGGCATGGCGTGATGATTATGCAGATGCCCCAGCTGTAGACACGGTGCCAGAAACTGCAACTTCAGTAGGAGCTGATATACCTTCTACTAGCGGTGCAGCAGGTGATATTCCAGTACAGACGCAACCTGTCGATAACGATAAAGTTGATAATGGTACTGTGACAGCCACACCTGCTACCGATGCAGGACTAATCACAGTCACTACTGATCGCTATGACATCAAAATCAATCCAGAAGGCGGTGACATCGTTTATGCTGCGCTAAAGCAGTATGATGCGACCCTTGATAGTGATAAGCCTTTTGTATTGCTAGAAAATAACAGTAACCGTGTTTATGTGGCTCAGTCTGGTCTGATTGGTCAAAATGGTATCGATACCGCAGAAGGTCGTGCCAAGTACAGCCATACCACTAACAATTACGTAATGAAAAAAGGTCAGCAAACGTTATCAGTGCCGCTTACGTACAAAAAAGATGGCGTGACAATTACCAAGACCTTTACTTTTACTCAAGATAAATACCCTATCGACATCAGTTATCAGATTCAAAATGCCTCTACAGCGGCGTGGCAAGGTCAGATGTTTGCCCAGCTAAAGCGTGATGATAGTAAAGATCCTGGTATGTCTGATAAAGGCGCGCTAAGTATGGCGACCTATTTGGGCGGCGCTTGGGGTACACCTGATGATCCATATAATAAGCTGAAATTTGGTAAATTTAATGATGGTGAGTTGATTACAACCAGTGATAAAGGTTGGGTTGGCATCGTACAGCACTACTTTGTATCAGCATGGACACCTGAAAATTTTACTGGTAAATTCTTTAGCCGTGAAACGGGTGATGATTATTTCATTGGTTTTAACAGTCAGCCTGTTAATGTTGCGCCAAACAAGCAAGTAACTTTGAATGCGACGTTATATGCAGGTCCTAAGGTTCAATCTGAGCTTAAAGATGTGGCAGCAGGATTGAATCAGACGGTTGATTATGGTCTATTATGGCCAATCTCAAAGATACTATTTGCTATCTTGGATGGTATTCATAAAATCATTGGTAACTGGGGTTGGTCGATCATTCTACTGACTATCTTGGTTAAATTCGCATTGATGTGGTTCTCAAATAAGAGCTATTACTCAATGGCGAAAATGCGTGCCATCGCACCACGCCTTGCTGCATTAAAAGAAGAGCATGGCGACGATCGTATGAAAATGTCGCAAGAAATGATGGCAATGTACAAAGAGGAAAAAGTCAATCCAATGGCGGGTTGTCTGCCAATCTTGATGCAAATGCCGATTTTCTTAGCCTTGTATTGGGTGCTAGTTGAGAGTGTTGAGTTACGTCATGCACCGTGGATTTTGTGGATTCAAGATCTATCAGCGATGGACCCGTGGTTTATCTTGCCACTATTAATGGGTGCATCGATGTTTATTCAGCAGCAACTTAATCCACAGCCAGCTGATCCGATGCAAGCGAAAGTCATGAAATTCTTGCCGATTATTTTCACCGCGTTCATGCTGTTCTTCCCAGCAGGTCTGGTACTATACTGGACAGTGAATAACTTATTTAGTATGACGCATCAATATATCGTCAATAAAAAAGTAGAAGAAGAGCAAAAGCTTCGTACAGTTAAAGTACTCGACTAATGAAACATTTGTTATTCTAAAACATAAAAAAACCATCGCTACAGCGGTGGTTTTTTTATGTCCTTAATGTCATATCTGGTATGAATACCTACTTAAGACTACGCCATAGTCGCTGCAGCCAAGCTAGATGATATTGGAAAGGACTTATAATGAGGAGATTGCGCTCTTTAAATATTGTTTTGTCAGTGTGCGTTAAGCCGTCTATAATGGAGTTTTTAGTTATTGAGAGTGCTTGTGGATTCCCAAGAGTTGGCGTTAGCCGCCCCTGAGTCATCAAAAAATCTCGGTTTGTCGAGTCTACCTACCATTGCAGCTATTGCTACACCGCTTGGACGGGGTGGGGTCGGGGTTATTCGTCTGTCTGGCACACGTGCGTATAGCATTGCTTGCACGCTTACAGGAAATCAGCATTTAAACCGCGCATGGCAAGCTTCTGCCGATTTTATCAAGCAGATGGCACGGTCATCGATGAAGGGTTGGTGCTGTATTTTAAGGGTCCGCACTCGTTTACCGGCGAAGATGTGATTGAGTTACAAGGTCATGGTGGCATGATTTTGCAAAATCAGTTGTTGGCGCGCGTGTTTGAATTAGGTGCAAAACAGGCAAGTGCTGGAGAGTTCTCTTATCGTGCCTTTGATAATGATAAGTTGGATTTGGTACAGGCAGAAGCCATTGCAGATGCGATTGATGCAACCAGCGCCGCTGCTGCCAGTAGTGCTATTCGCTCACTGAGCGGTGAATTCTCGCAAAAAATTAATCAGCTACTTGAGCAATTAATTCATTTGCGACTTCATGTTGAAGCAGCCATTGATTTTCCTGATGAAGAAGACGTCGATTTTTTATCGGATGGTGTGATACAGGATAAGCTTGAGCAAACACAAGAAAAAATTCAGCAAGTACTAGCGACAGCCAAGCAAGGGCAACTATTACGTGATGGTATTCATGTGGTATTGGCAGGCAGACCAAATGCTGGTAAATCAAGCTTGCTCAATCGATTAGCTGGTCAAGAGCGCGCTATCGTCACTGATGTAGCTGGGACGACGCGTGATACACTACAAGAAACAGTCGTGCTCAATGGTCTGACGCTACATTTGACTGATACCGCAGGCCTGCGTGAGACAGAAGACACGGTCGAGCGTATCGGCATTGAGCGTGCGCGCACAGCGATTACTCAGGCTGATATGCTGCTGATGGTTTATGATGTCACCCGTGATCTTGAAGAAGAAATCACCCCATTACAGCTTGCTGAACAGCTATTTGGCGAGCTACCAGTAGCTAAGCGCTTATTAATTATCGCTAATAAAAGCGATTTATTAAACAATAATAGTAGTAAAGAAATAACGTCTATTTCGCAACAAGAGATTCATAATCGTGGTTACGAGCAAGTGAATGTTTCATGTGAAACAGGCGCAGGCATCAATGATTTAGTCGAAACTTTGTGTGCTAAAGTAGGGTTTCATCCACCAGAAAACAGCTTAATCGCTCGTACGCGTCATTTAGATGCGTTAAGAAGAACGGCTGAATATTTAGCAGAAGCTCATGAGCAGCTAACCGTTTTTAAAGCCGGTGAGTTAGTTGCTGAAAGTTTGCGTCAAGCGCAGCATAGCCTGGGAGAGATTACAGGCGAATTTAGTGCAGATGATTTGTTGGGCAAGATTTTTGGTAGTTTTTGCATTGGTAAGTAATCTTATTTACGGTTCTAAATGTGAATGATGTAGCTGTAAAGATAGGATTATGACTCGTTTAATAGTGCTTCATATAAAGACAAGGAAAGCCGTATGCATTGCCCCTATTGTAATGCGTCAGAGACAAAGGTAATCGACTCACGTCTTGCTGCTGAAGGCGCGCAGGTGCGTCGTCGTCGTTCTTGTAGTAGTTGCCAAGAACGCTTTACTACCTTTGAAGTGGTCGAAGTGGTTATGCCGCGTATCATCAAGTCCAGTGGTAAGATTGAGCCTTATGATAATGACAAACTACGACGCTCAATTCTGTTACCACTACAAAAACGTCCTATCACTATCGATGAGCAAGAAGGGATGATTAGCCGAATTGAAAAACGTGTACGGCAAATGGGTGAGCGTGAGGTCAGCAGTAAAGTGCTTGGCGAAATCATTATGAGTGAGCTTAAAACGCTTGATGATGTTGCTTATGTGCGCTTTGCTAGTGTTTATCGTGACTTTCAGGATATTGATGCTTTTCATCAAGAGATTGCCAATATACGCCCTAATGAAAAATAAGAATTACTTTTAAGCGTTTGATACTCTCTCAAGCTTATAATTTTATGCTACTCGGTAAAACCAACGATAATCACATCTCATTATTTATTAAGCCTTTCTTTATGTCGAATTCAAACCACTCTCAAAATGCGAAAGACCGCTATTTTATGATGCTTGCTATTGAGCAAGCAAAGCTTGGCTTGTATACCACTAGACCAAATCCCGCTGTAGGATGTGTCATTGTTCAAGCAGAGGAGGTTGTCGGTCAAGGTTTCCATCCTAAAGCCGGTCAGCCGCATGCTGAGGTATTTGCCCTAAAAGATGCTGGTATACGAGCAGTAGGCGCTACCGCGTATGTCACTTTAGAACCCTGTAGTCATACTGGGCGTACCCCGCCTTGCGCAAAAGCGCTGATAGAGTCTGGTATCATACGGGTTGTCGTTGCTGGGCTAGATCCAAACCCACAGGTCGCAGGTCGCGGGGTGAGGTTACTGGAGCAAGCAGGCATTGAGGTGACAGTTGGTGTACTTACCGCGCAGGCAGAAGCGTTAAATAAAGGTTTTCTAAAAGCCATGCGTACCCAAATGCCTTATGTGCGACTTAAGATTGCGACCAGCCTTGATGGTCGTACTGCGATGGCAACAGGTGAATCAAAGTGGATTACAGGTCCTGCTGCTCGTGAAGACGTACAAAAGCTGCGTGCGCAAAGTGGCGCTATCATTACTGGTAGCGAAACGGTTATCGTCGATAATCCACAACTAAATATACGTTCTAGCCAACTGGGTATCGCGCCTGAACAAGTTCCACATCCTAAAGTAGTGATACTCGATAGGCGCGAGCGCTTACAGCACAATCTACAATCGGATTACCAATTGTGCCGACGTACTGACACACTGTATTGGCGTGATAATAATTTGACGGAGTTATTACAAGTATTAGTCAGTGAGTATCAGTGCTACGATGTCTTGATAGAAGCAGGTGCCAGTGTTGCTGGTAGCTTTTTACAACAGCAATTGGTAGATGAGGTGATTGTATATCAAGCACCATGCTTGTTGGGGTCACGAGCGCGAGCAATGGTTGATATCAATCCTTTATCATTAGCTCAGCAGCTGCGCTTTGATACGAAAGTCATTGAACAGCTTGGTTCTGATCTGAAATTAACCTTATTGCCGATGTGATTTTTAATTGTTTATCCACAATCTTAAAGAAAGCTATGATAGTTGAGGATAAACAATGACTATTAATATTGGTTTCACATGAAACTGTGTATAACTTTGTTTCACATGAAACTATTAATTTTAAGATCATGTTACATATAGGTAAAGTATATTTAAATCAATGACTTATGTTAATACTATTAGTTATATAAGTATTGAGTACAAACAACATTAATTGTGGATAACTTCTTAATAACTAAGGGTTTCAAGCCTATAGACATGTATTACTCTTTACTTATCCACAGTTTATCCCGAAATATCTACGATATA
>NZ_DATIRM010000265.1:0-2359 GCF_035469765.1 Psychrobacter sp. | reverse complement strand
CGTAATAATTCTCTAGCTCTTTTAACTGATGCGAGACGGCAGAGGCAGTGACATGCAGCTCATCGGCAGCGGCAGCTAACGAGCCGTGTGCTCGTAGCGCAGTTAGGGTATTAAGATGACGAAGCTCTAACATAAAATAATCTAACCACCGAAGTCAAAAAGAAATAGGGTATAGCAAATATAAGAGTTACACCTGTTATACCGATAGGCGAAACTGATTAGAGCATAACTAATATTAACGTCGACGTAGCAATAGCTGTGAAATCACTACCAAGATTAATGAAGCAACCAACAGAATCGTACCAATCGCATTGACCTCGGGTTTGAGACCGACACGTACCATGGAATAAATACGTAGCGGCAATATCTCATAGCTAGGACCAGTGACAAAGGTGGAGACTACCACATCATCGAGTGACAATGTAAAAGCGAGCAACCAACCTGCCATCACCGCTGGGAAAATAACAGGAATCAATACTGTCCGTACCATCATTGATTCACTTGCACCCAAATCACGTGCCGCTTCCATCAAGCGCTCATCCAGACTGCTCAATCTTGCAAAGACAGTAATGACCACAAAAGGTAAACAAAAGGTAATGTGCGCCAGTAGCAGCGATACAAAACCTAGCTGCAAGCCAATTAATAAAAACAGCGCCAGTAGCGATATCGCCAAGACAATCTCAGGTGACATCATCAGTACAAATAGTAGCCCATTTAATAAACCTTTACCGCGAAAATCATAACGATGTAAGGCAAGTGCCGTCAGTGTACCGATGATGGTTGAGACCGTAGCAGCAACCAAACCTAAAACAATCGAATGCCAAAAGGCATCTAGCATTGCCTGATTATTGAGTAACGACTCATACCACTTTAAACTAAAGCCGCCCCAGTTATAACCAATTTTTGATTTATTAAAAGACATCACTACCAAGACGATGATAGGGAGATATAGTAAGGTATAAATCAGACCAAGGTAGCCTTTGGCGGCAATATTGCCAAACTTGATGGGGTTTTTGTGTTTCGTCAATTTATTATTCGTTGAGCGGTGCCGTTGATTATTTAGTGAACTATTAGACATTAGGCCACCTCATTAAAGTCGGTTTTACCGATACGGCGGCTACTGGCACGATAGGCAAGTAATAATACCGCCATAGCAAGCGTTAAGAGCACACTAGCAGCTGCACCAAATGGCCAATCTCGCGCATCTAAAAACTGGTTTTTGATAATATTACCCACCAATAAATTGCGTGAACCGCCCAAAATATCAGCTACGTAAAACATACCCATTGCCGGTAATAAGACCAAAAGTACTCCTGAGATAATTCCAGGTGTAGTCAACGGTAGTATCACATGCCAAAAAGTTTGCGGTTTTGATGCACCTAAATCCTGCGAGGCAAGCAGCATATCATTGCGCAAGTCGCTAAAGACTGCGTATAAAGGTAATACCATAAAAGGAAATAATAAATAGGTTAAACCAGCAATTACTGCGCCTTGGGTATATAAAATATCAATGGGCGTATCGATAACACCTATGGCTAATAATGATTTATTAATTAATCCATTATTGGCAAATAATAATTTTAGTGCATACGTCCGTACCAGTGAATTGGTCCAAAACGGCAATATCAGCATGAGCATCAATAAAGGCTGCCAGCGTTTGCTCACTCGAGAAACAAACCAAGCAAAAGGATAACCGAGTAATAAGCAAATAATCGTAGTAATCCCTGCCATCCATAATGAATGGATAAAGACATCAAAATAAAGCGGGTCAATCATGCGCACATAGCTGTCTATACTGACAGGTAGGCTGATAAAAGCGCTGCTATCACGTGTCAAAAAGCTGACTGCAATGACCAATATATTGGGTAATAGCGCAAAGATAAGAAGCCAACCCCAAATCAGCCATAGCGTTGCCGTACGGAAAGGGCTTTTATTGCTGATGCCAGTACGTGCCATTAGTGGATATCCTCTTCTGGCAATACCCATTCCCAGCCGTCGACCCATGAGACTTTGACCACCTCATTCAACTTATAATCAAAGCTTGGATCGTCTTCATCAAAAAATTCAGACGCTTTAATCACATGACCATTTGCCAGCTCAATAATAGAGTCTAAGGTACTGCCTTTATAATTGCTTTCGATAACTCGCCCTAATAAACCGCCGTGAGTTTTGTCAGTAGGATCATAAATTCGCAGGTCTTCAGGACGCAGCAATAAATTGACGATATCGCCGACTTGGACATCGTTGGCAAAATCGGGTCGACGCAGATTACGCACAGGCGTTGGTTCGTCTTGAACTTGTGCTTCGCAGACCTCGACTTCGATACGGCCATTGGTTACGCGACCATCGCGATCAGGCT
>NZ_DATIRM010000264.1:0-2529 GCF_035469765.1 Psychrobacter sp. | reverse complement strand
CTATTTACATGAAACGTATGACATACCTCTTAAACGTATCGTGCAAGAAGGTAAGAGCACGAGCACAGCAGAGAATCTTATTTATAGCCAAGAAATATTAGCAGCAAAAGGTATTTCTATTGCCACGCCAATTGCTATCGTAACCAGTGACTTTCATATTATTCGCGCCGAAAGTATCGCTCGGCATCAAGGCTATTTGCAACCTATAATGCTCGCTAGCTCCACGCCACTATCCATACGCTATAACGCATGGTTTCGTGAGTACTTTGCCTTTATTAGCGGCTGGTTATTTGGCGAATATTAGACCACTGAAATATCTGTACTCTTTGTGATGAATGAAAGTGACTTATCATTTGAATATAAATAATAAGGGACGCTGTCATGATCATAGATATCTTGTTGACCATACATTTTATCTTGCTGATACTGATTTCTTTACGGGTCTTATCTCGTCATGATTTGACCTCGCCTGCAAGATTGGCATGGATTGTTATCCTGTTTATTTTGCCTTATTTTGGCGTACTGATTTACTGGATGTTTGGTGAAGTGCATCTGGGTCATGACTTTGGGCAAAAACGCGACGATATCATTAAGCGATTAAATACTCATAGCCCAAGCGTGCTTGGTCATGAGACGACATTAGAAAAAATGATCAAGCCTACCTATCAAGCCTCATTTGCATATGCTGCAAATGCCACTGGTTTTCATACTATGGAGGGTAATCAGGCGGAGCTCATGGCAGATGCAAGTGAAACTCGCAGACGCATGATTGCCGATTTTGATGCTGCAACAGACCATATCCATGTGCTGTATTACATTTGGCTCGCCGACGGCATGGGTATGGATACGGCGCAAGCCCTCATCCGAGCAGCAAAGCGCGGTGTTACTTGTCGAGCGATGGTCGATGGCATGGGTTCACGCAAGATGGTAAGCTCAAAGATATGGCAAGAAATGAAGCATGCTGGCGTACAAATTAGTGTCGCTCTACCACTGACTAACTTTATAAAAGTGATACTATTTAGCCGTATTGATCTGCGCAATCACCGCAAGATTACTGTCATTGATGGCAAAATTGGCTACGCTGGTAGTCGTAACTGCGCCGACCCTGAGTTTATGATAAAACCAAAATATGCCCCGTGGGTGGATATTATGCTGCGTATCGAAGGACCAATCGTTGCGCAAAATCAGATGTTATTTGCCAGTGATTGGTTGATTGAAAACCCTGATACACCGCTCGATAGCTTCTATTATGACAGCACGCCAAAGCCTAATGGTTTCCCTGCCCAAGTTTTTTCAGATGGTCCCACTCAGCGCCACGGTACCACATCGCAGTTTTTAGGTGCTTTGATTAGCCAAGCCCAGCATACGCTGATTATTTCCACACCCTACTTTGTACCGGATTATTCACTCGTTAGCATTTTGTGCGCCACGGCCTATCGCGGCGTTGAAGTGACGATGATTTTCCCTAAAAAAAATGACTCCTTTATCGTCGCTGCGACCAGTCACAGTTATTATTGGCAATTGCTTGAAGCGGGCGTAAAAATCTATGAATACAAACCAGGGCTTTTACACGCCAAAACCCTAACGGTCGATGGTGAGATTGGTTTGATTGGCTCGACCAATTTAGATTTGCGTAGCTTTGACTTGAATTATGAGAACAACATTATCTTTAGTGATAAAAAGCTGACGGCAGATATTATGCAGCGTCAATATCAATATATCGCTGACTCAGATGAAGTAACACGTGAAGAGGTGAAAAACTGGCCGCTATCCTCTAGAATTTGGAATAATATTATTGCCACCATGGGGCCTGTTTTATAGATCCAATTTTATACGTTACTAAGCTCAGTTAATCAGCCTATGCAGGCGCTTTTTTTTGCAAAACATACACGACAAACTTGGCTTCAGTTGTAAATGTTTCGGTTGCAACTTTTGCTAGTAGTGCTTGTCTTTTTTCGCTATGCGCACGGTATGCATAAGGGGTCATAGTCAGTAAGTCAGCCAAATCTTCCAACGATAACGTTAACTCAGTGCTGACATGAGAGATATTGAGCAGCGTAAAATAAGGTTCTAACTCCTGCAAAAATTTGTCAGAATCGTGTTCGCGAACATTATCAAATAGCGCCTCACGCACCGTAGCTAAGTGCCCCACATCGGGCTTGGCTATTATTAAGTAGCCCTCATCGCCTAATACTTCATTAAACGCTTCTGGCAGAATAGGACTAAAAATACTGCTAATCCCATTGATACTATGTGCACGTAATGGCAAATGAGCAGCACTGGTTACTAATGGATAAATCATTGCTGCCTTAGAGCCATCAACTGATTTAGAGTCACCCATTACTTTTTTCTGATACCACAGATTATTTTTAGTCTTACTGGCTTTAGCAAGCTCTACCACGGCAGGTTTGCTGATATCTGCCGCAATGAGTGTATCCATGCCCGTCTGAGCCATTGCTTGGGTGTAATAGCCTTCGCCGCAACCAATATCTAGCCAATTGACTGGCTTGTTGGTTTGTTCCGATAATA
>NZ_DATIRM010000263.1:0-2813 GCF_035469765.1 Psychrobacter sp. | reverse complement strand
ATTGACCATCGTAGACTTTTGGGCGAGCTGGTGTCAGCCTTGTATTATGATGGCACCAGAGTTCAAAACTGCGGCTGGTCAACTGCCGCATGTGGTCTTTGCTAAAATACAAACCGATAAATATGAGCAAGCAGCGGCACCTTATAATATTCGTAGCTTACCGACGATGGTTGCTTTTAAAAACGGTAAGGAAGTCGCGCGTCAGTCAGGAGCGCTACCAAGCCATCAAATCGTACAATGGGTACAAAGCTTGAAGTAGTTATGATTGAGGTACATGCTCTTTAATAAGTCTAACTTTATTGCATCCAACAAAAAGCCAATACGTTTATCGCATATTGGCTTTTCTTATTCCGTTTGATCGATTAAAGCAGTTTTAGCTTATTCACCATAAATCTTTACGCCAGCAGCAAAGCTACAGCGTTTGATACGCGCCGATTGAATAATTGCATCAAGTTCGCCGTACAGGCGTGATAGCTTGGCATCGCGAGCTTTGGTATTGCTACTTTGACCAACGCCAAAGCTGATGTTAGGGGAGATACCCCAACGTCCTGCAGATACACCAACACCAACGCCTGTCGATGATAAGGTTGATTGCTCATTACGAGTAGCGTTGACATAGTTAGTGACCCGGACATACTCTTGGTTCAATGCTTGACAGTCATAGCTCTGATAGGTGCTTGGCGGAATATACTGCGGCGTAATCTTACCCGTAGAAGCACAGCCTGAGAGAGCAAAAATGCCAGCAGTTGCCAGTAATGCAGTTACAGTAAAAGTTTTCATAGCGGCTCCAGTAAGCTAAGATTACGTTTTTATTCATTTAAGATAGCAAAAACAATCTGATTAAGATATTGAAAATAGATAGAATATTTTGTCATTTCAATCGAAAAAGTTACGCTCAATGAATAACTCTTTGCTATTTAGACCTAGCTATAATTTCACAACTCATCAAAACAAGTTACCCGGTTTGGTAAAGGCAAGTATCACAATACCTACATATGCCGCCCCAGCAATCAGAATACCAGTTTTTCTTTGACTCGGTGTTGCATTGTTATTAAAGGCTTTGATACTAGCGCTGATAGCAGCAACGAGTAAGATAATTTTGGCGAACACCCACTGCACAGGTGCATTGGCACTCATCAATTGCATCAGCATCCCAGCGCCTGACAGAATGATAACGGCGTAGATAATATGCGACGATATCTTGACCACGCGCGGTGCTTGTTTATCTGAGCTTAATACCAGATAGCTTTGATATAAAAACAGCACAATTAAAAGTACAGCCACGAGCATATGTAAGTGTTTCATTGAGTATATTTTCCTTTAAAATTGCATTTTGTTATCGACAGCGTCTGATTATTTATTTTGAAAAACAAGTATCATCTAGTCTTTATTTTGCCCTGCACATAACGGGCTGTCAGGGTTTTGACCCTGCCACTCAGTCGGTGTATAGGCATGAATCGCCAATGCATGGATTTGACCGCCTTTTGAAGTCAATAATGCATCCGCCAAATGATAAACCATTTGGTGGCGGGCAACCAAACGCTTGCCTGTGAAAGCTTCGCTGACCATGATAAGTTTAAAATGACTCTCTTTACCGTCAAAGTAACCGGCATGATTCATTGATTCATTAACCAGTTGTATATGCAGTGGTTGCAATGCTTGCAGCTGCTGACTAAGTGCATCGGCAGTAGGGGTGATATTGGTGGTAGATGTAATGGTAGTCATAACAATCCTTTATTCTATTGAGCTTTATTATCGTTAGATAATGTATTGTCATCATTATAGCAGACGCCGATATCGAGTCTGCATGGTATTAATGGGATACATTCTATGAGTGACAGGTATAAAAAAGCAGAGCGCCACATGATGATATGGGCTCTGCTTGTCATGATTTATGAGTATCTATTTCAAAAATTCTGCCTAAAAAACACTATTAACGACGTGCTCTTTGATAGAGCGGCATTACTTTTGGCATCAATGACTGCAACTCAGCGATACGATTGCTACTAGATGGGTGAGTGCTTAAGAATTGTGGTGGCTCGCCTTGGCTGGCTCGCTGCATTTTTTGCCACAAGGTAATAGCGGCTTGTGGGTTGTAGCCTGCACGCGCCATTAGCTCAAGACCGATTTGATCCGCCTCAGCTTCTTGGGTGCGACTATGCGGACGGCTTAGGCCTAAGTCTCCGGCAACGTTTGCAATCTGAGCTTGTCCTTGTGATAGACCAAAAATACTGGCTGCGACACCGATACCAGTTTGAGTTGCATATTGACGCGATAGGCGCTCACGTGAATGCTCACGTAAGGCATGAGACATCTCATGACCCATAATCGCCGCGATTTCATCATCACTTAAGTTCAGACGATCGATAATGCCTGTGTAAAACATGATTTTGCCACCCGGCAACACAAAAGCATTCAAGTCGTTAGATTTAATCGTATGTACTTCCCATGGCCATTTTGCCGCATCAGGGCGATAGACGCCAACTTGACCGACCAAACGGTTAGAGATATTCTTCAAGCGATTTAGCTGAGCAGTGTTGGTATCAAGCAAACGTTTAGCTCGTGCTTCTTGTATCGTTTTATTATAACTCTGAGCTGAGAGTTGCAATACTTGCTCGCTTGAAACCAATAACAGCTGCTGACGATCAACGCCAACTGCACCTGTGCTGGTCGTGCTAGTACAACCTGTTAAAGTTAATGCCGACAATGAAGCTACCATGACAGTTGTGGTAAGTAGTTTTTTCATAATAAACGTCCTCGCTATAAATGGGGATATAAAGTTAAATAAACGCAATATTGATACAGTAGAGATA
>NZ_DATIRM010000262.1:0-2790 GCF_035469765.1 Psychrobacter sp. | reverse complement strand
GACATCATAGCGTTACTGTTTGTTTACCTTTTATTCAAGATATTATTTATGATATTTAGCATTATTATCAGTAAGCCCCATTCAGGGAGCGGATAGATTAGCTTTGATAGATAAGTTATTTAACCGCTAAATAACCTGCTTTAGAAAAGTAAGCTTGTCCTTTAGGCGAGCGCAGATAGTTGGAAAAATCTGTCGCGGCAGCAGTGTCACCAATAACCAAGCCATCTTGCAAAATAGGTGGATAGGACTCTGGCGCCAAAGTAATAAACTGCTCAGGTTTAGCTTTGATCGCCGTCAGTTGCGACTGTGCGACAAACCCATAATCGACATTGCCCGTATGCGCATATTGAAAAGCTTGACCAATATTTTCCGCTTTTATAATGCGTTTTTGCTCAGTGAGAGCATCATAGAGGTTTTGTGATTCTAAATAGACTTTAGCTGATTTACCATAAGGGGCAAGCTCTGGATTGGCAATGGTTATTTTGCTTTCGTCATCGTTTTTAAACAGATCCGTTAAGGTAGTTTGATTCAGAACATCGAGAGGTTTGGTGGCACTATAAATGGATAACTGACCTTGAGTATAAGTGAATGGTGTGTGGCTTGTATCGCCTTTAAACATCTCATCGACCAACTGCGCTGGAAACTCTTGATCGGCTGATAAGAATAGATCGTAAGGTGCGCCCGCTTTAATTTGCGCATATAACTTACCTGAAGAAGCATAGGTCACTTCAATCTCTTGCGCAGGCAGTTTTTTATCCGTTTTATAACCAGTGATAATCTCAGGAAGGACATCAGATAAGTTGGCAGCTGCGGCGATGCGAAGCGTTTGATTCTGCTCAGTGACATTGTCAGCGTCCGATTGAGCAGGCTTAGTGGTCTGCTCTTTGCTACAAGCGCTTAGCATTAACGCTAAGCACACTGCTGCCATTGTTATATTTTTAACCATTATTGCTTAGCCATTTGGAAGAGTCATCTTGGTAGTACTCTTGCTTCCAAACCGGAATGTCGGCTTTAATGGTATCCAATATCCAGCGACAAGCATCAAAGGCAGGGTAGCGATGGGCAGAGACCACCCCGACCCAAATGGCCACATCACCAATCTCTAACGCGCCGATACGATGAATAGCAATTGCATGGGTAATCTCAAAGCGCTTTTTGGCTTCTTCGATAATGGCGCGACCTTGATTAATAGCAAGGTCTTCGTAGCCATAATAGGTCAAGCGATTGACGCTACTGGCATTATTATGATTGCGTACACGTCCCTCAAAACATACAAAGGCGCCACAGCTGTCATCATCAAGTGTGCTTTTAAGCCGACTTTCATCAATATCGGTATCTAAAAGTGCAAAACCGTCACGTTCAGCGATGAGGTAAGCTTCATCGATGCTACGCTTAATGCTCATTGACTGTCCATGTACCTTGTCTTTCATATCTATTTTCTCTATTTTCTCTATTTATTATTAGCGATACAAATGAGCGTTTATATGCTGTTAGCCGCCTGCTACTGGGGTAATAAACACCACACTATCACCGTCATAAATCTCATCTGTCCACTTGGAAAAGTAATCATTAACTGCCACACGTAGCTCTGACTGTGGACGGCTAAAGCGATGCTTTTGGCGCAATTGCTCATATAACTCAGTTAATGAAGTCGACTGTGGCACAGTGATTTTTTCTTCGTGACAATTGGCTTCATCGGCTAAGCTTGCGAAGTATAAAACAGTGATAGCCATCGTCGTATTTGTATCTTTATTGCTTTCTACTAAGGTACTCATAGAAACTTCTCTCATTCATGAACTACTTGTTAATTGTCTAACTTTATACATATCGCATTACTTTTACGCATGCTGATAGTCAGACTTACCGCCAGTTTTTTTCATTAAATGGATATTATCAATCACAATGTCATGCGAGATGGCTTTGGTCATATCATAAATAGTTAGGCAGGCGACACTGACGGCGGTCAACGCCTCCATTTCTACCCCAGTTTTATGCGTGACTTTGACAGTGGCGGTCACAGTGATACTGTTTTGGCTATTATCGTATTCAAAGCTTAAGCTGATTTTATCTAGTGGCAGAGGATGGCAAAGCGGAATCAAGTCATGGGTGCGTTTGGCAGCCATGATGCCGGCGATATGAGCGGTCTGCGTAATGCTGCCTTTTTTAGTCATGCCGTCAGCAGCTTTGATTTGCTCATAAATGGCTGCAGGAAAAACCACTTGCCCAAGAGCACGAGCTTCTCTTGTCGTAGCCGTTTTACCACTTACATCAACCATGGTGATGTCACCGTCGCTATCTAAATGGGATAAGCCAGACTGACCACTTTGTTGATTACTGTTTTTTTCACTATCGCGATTCATTTTTCGTTTCTCTTAAATGGCTGGTTTTTCTTAATAAACCTTTTCATAAGTCGTTTAATGCAATACAGGCACGTTCAAACTCTTTAGGCATATTGAAATTGGTTAAATACTGCCACTCTTCTATAAAAGGTACAGGCTGCGCAAGCGGCTGAATAAACTTCATGACTTGCCGCTGTCCATCATCAAGATAGCGCTTTAAATCAGGCTCTATATCTAAGCGATACAGACCTAATAATGGATATAAATGATGGTCATCGGTGAGACAAATGACGGATTTATCAGCGCCTTGTGTCATATAATGTTGCAGTTTTTGCCATAAATAGGAGATAGGAATCAAGCTATCACAGCTAATCAATAGCAGCCAAGACGACTGCGCATTTTGCATTTGGGTTAGATCGGTCGCATTTAATAATGTTTTCAATAATTGCAG
>NZ_DATIRM010000261.1:0-3163 GCF_035469765.1 Psychrobacter sp. | reverse complement strand
TGTAGCTCAGTTGGTAGAGCCCCGGGTTGTGATCTCGGTTGTCGTGGGTTCGAGTCCCATCAGTCGCCCCATATTTTTATCCTTCCTCTTTGTATTCTACACGTCTATTAAAATCATTTAAAAACAGCCGCTGCCATTTTTGGCATTTTTTTATGCCTGTCAGTTTTATATTCTCTTGGCTGTCCTATTATCTGAGATTTTTTAGACTGCTTATTATTAAACAGTCTACTGGCGTTTTTGAGCAATTTTTCTTATGATACATCTTTTGTAGTAAAAGCTTTATAAGTAAGGGCTGATTTAATTATGAAAGACATGTTTATCTAAATAGCGTTATATTTTATGAAGAGTAGCACGTTATTGAGCATTTATTATTGGGGAAATGGTTGATGGACGCATTGAGCGTGTTGCTACAAAATGTGCATTTATTTGATACAAAATACTATCGGTTAAATGGTACGGGGAATTGGTCTTATTCGCTGACCAGACAAGATACGATTTTGTTTTATTTGGTGATGTCCGGTAGTTTTTGTATTGATATGGGGCGTGGGCTAAGAGAAGCGCATGCCGGTGATATCATTATGATTCCTAGTACGCACAATCACGTCAGTTATGCTCACAATCATCACGGAAAAGATGCTAAAGCACTGGATGAGCTACTTATCAATTATACGGGAGACTCGCTTGATATTCAGGGTGATGGCGATGCTCAGTCGTCTTTGATATTGATTGAATCTAAGTACGATAAAGAGATGATTCGTCCTTTATTGTCCGTGCTGCCACCGATATTGCCTGAGATTAATGATGAGTCTGATGGTCGTTTTGAGGTAATTGATGTCGAGATTCGACTATTGACCTTGGAAGCGGAGCATGAGCGTATGGGCAAAACCGCAGTTATCAATCATTGGGCAGGTATTATGCTGGTTGAGTGCTTGCGGGTTTTTATTGAGAGTTTGCCAGAGGCGACGGACAGTTGGCTAAAAGCCATGAAAGACCCTTTTTTAACCAAGGCGTTGGTTGCGATGCATGAAAACCCAAATCAAAACTGGACCATTCATAAGCTTGCTGAAGTTGCAGGTATGTCACGTTCGAGCTTTGCTCAGCGCTTCAAAGAGGTGGTTGGTATGCCACCGCTCACGTATTTAATGGATTACCGCTTGCGTTTAGCGGCGCGTTATTTGCGTTTACAGCAAAACAGTATCAGCCGTATCAGTGAGCTAGTCGGTTATGCTTCAGACTCAACCTTTAGCCAAGCCTTTAAACGCATATATGGCGTATCGCCAAAAGTATATCGTCAACAATATCAACAACAGACACTGGCTTAATTGTCAGTTAAATCACAAAGCTTTTTTATCATTGGTATTTGATAGCGGTGCAGCTGACAATGAGTGTAGGTTCATGTACTATGGAACAACAACGAAATAAGTAAGTCGCCTAGTTGCGACGCTTTTTTAGCGACCTATATTTTATGCGGATATATTAATGCCTATCCGTTATAGAGTCTGACTTACTTAGGTGATATGTATTTTTGCAGCTGATGGTATTTTATGACTGAACCGACCGCAAAACCAAGCGTAAAATCAAGTAACCCACAGGATACCTCTGCGTCTGCCTATAATAACAGCAAGACTACTAGTAAAGTCGACGCTAAAAATAATCAGAACGACTCAAATATTGAGCAAACAGATGGTACACAGGAAAGTGTAGTCACTGTGCTTGATAAAGCCGCATTGTTGGCATTGTTTGTGTTGCCAAATGCTGATGACGACTTGGCTGAGACTGACTCCGTTACACTAAACACTACCACTCAAACCTCTATAAACTCAAGTCTAGCAGCACCAGTTAGTGAAAGCAGTGTGGCTACTCAGCGTGTGGCGCTTTATCACGCGCAGCATGAGCGTACGCAGCAATTGTATCTAGCGTCAGCTGCTATCCGTCCGACCTACCTTGTACAAACCCTCAAAACACAGTTTGCAGAATATCAGCAATATTTGCTTGCTCAGCAGCTTGATAAACGTGGTCTGATGGACACGGATGCCCTTGAGCGCTTATGGCAGCAGCTGCATGTGGTCGATGATATTATTGAGGATATTGTGCGTCATATGCCAGCCCAACAGCCGGCGGGTTGGCAGCTGACAACACAGGACGGGCACAATCCGCTTTGTCTTGCTACCATCGGTAAACTTAAACATAACAAACCTTTTTTTGATCAAGGCAGTATTAATAGCTACGTGCTTGGTCACTTTGGGGTTAGTAGCTTTACTTATGATCGAGGCTATTATGTTGGTCATGTGGTGGGTTACTTGTTCAGCTGTTATTTTTGCGCGCATTTATCGATTAGCTATGGCGTGACTGCTCTTGGACAAGATGTGGTGAGCGACTATGACTATGCCAGTCTTGAAACTCCGCACATGGTCAGGTTGCTGCAAGGTTTAGATGGATATTGTAAAAAACGTATTTACCAATTGGCCGTGATTTGTGCGCGTTTGAGCGTATTTGCGAGTGATAAGCGCATCGAGCGCATGCTGATCGCTGAAGTGAATGATTTTGATAAAAAATTACAACAGCAGCATTTAGATGTTTTACTATTACAAGGCTTGATGCCAGACAGTAATGACTCTACGCCGCTTCTTTAAGTGTTCGTAAAACCTTACTTATCTAAAGCTACTATTCCCAAATTGACGCGTCAATTATCCGTTTTACTTGCTGCTGGTATTCCATTAAAAGAAACCTTGGCAGCAGTTGCCAAACAATCCCCAAAAACTCATATCAAATCCTTAATGCTTGCTGTGCGCTCGCTTTTTCAGTACGCTTGCGATATTGGTGCGTTCTGGGGTGCCATTGATTGAGACGCTATATATTGGCGCTGCGGTCACTACCAATGTATATATCCAAAAAACCATTATTACCGCTGCCGATCGAGTCACGGAAGGTTCAAATTTATCAATATCTTATTATCATTACTGAAGCCTTTAATGCTGGTGCTCATGGGCATGGTGTTGATTATTATGATGATGGCAGTGATGCTGCCAATTGTGAATATGAATGATTTGGTAGGCTAGTTCTAATGATTATCTCAATAGCGCTATATCACTTTAATTAAACTGCCTTTATTTTTTTTATTACTGTATTAGCTTTTCTTCCTTACGATATCCTGAAACGTTTT
>NZ_DATIRM010000260.1:0-3428 GCF_035469765.1 Psychrobacter sp. | reverse complement strand
CCTGCGTTTGCTAAACGCGCAAAGAGCGCTTCAAAATTTGGTAAATCAGGTGGTTGTGCCACAAATCTTGAAGAACAAGCTTTAAGCGTACCAGTGATGCCCATGGTTAGCTCAAACACTGCGGTATCAGCATTGGCATATTTGGCGTATAGGACTTCACCTTGTTCGGTTACTTTAATATGACCGTGCAGCGTACCTGCTGGTTGTGCGGCTATTGCTTTATGCGTTGACCCGCCACCACGGCTCACCGATCCGCCACGGCCATGGAACAAGCGTGTTTTGATACCATATTTCTCAGCGATATGATTAATGGTCTGCTGCGCACTATAAAGCTGCCACGCAGAGGTGATGATACCGCCGTCTTTTGATGAATCTGAATAGCCCAGCATGATTTCTTGAGTGTTATCTGAATGCTGCAGCAATCCTCGATATAGCGGGTTATCTAAAACCGCAGGTAGAATCTTATCGATATTTTTAAGATCTTCGATGGTCTCAAATAACGGTGCTACGGGTAAATCAGCGGACAGTTGTCCTTCGTCATTGACTGTACATAAGCCTGCAAAGCGCATTAGTAGCAACACTTCTAATAATTGACTGGCGTTATTGGTCATCGAAATAACATAACTGCCAAAAGTGTCTTGCCCAACCAGTTTTCGTAACATTGCCACAGAATTCATCAGCGCCAATTGTTCACGCGTTTTATCTTTTAAGTTGTCGGTATAAATGAGCGGTGTGCCAGGTTTTTGCAGCAAGTGCGTCAACCATTCTTGGCGCTCTGTTTCATTGAGCGCTTGATAATCTGGCAGGTTAGAGGCACTGGCGAAAATGTCGGCAATGACTTCGCTATGGTATGACGACTCTTGACGGATATCGAGCGCAGCCAAATGAAAGCCACAGGTTTTTACCAGACGAATCATATCTAGTAATAACCCATCTGCATGGGCAGTATCGTGCGTATTGACACTTTGACGGATGATACGCAGGTCTTCTAATAGCGCTTGGGGGTTAGGGTAAGCGTCTTTTTTGGCCTCGCTGTCATGACCTTTGCTTTGAATAAGGCGATTGGTAGCATTGACTTTCGTCAGGATTAAAGAGAGTAGTCGGCGATAGGGCTCATTGCCATAGTCGTCGAGGTTGTAATCGAACACACGCTGATCAAGCTCATCGTAACTTTTTATTGTGGCATACACGTTAGATGAGACCGTGACAATCGTATCACTATGAACGAGCTGGCGTCGCAGTTTTTTTAGCAGCACTTGATAGTGACGCAACACGGTATCAGCATGCATTAAGACGGCAAGCTCTGTGGTTTCAAAAGTTACAAAAGGATTGCCATCTCTATCGCCGCCTATCCAAGAGCCAAAACTCATGAACGCAGGTAGGGGGTAGTCTGTTAGCTCTGGATAAACCTCAACAATGGCGTCTTTAATATTACGGTAAACCTTGGGAATGGCATTGAATAAGCTAGCATTAAAATAATGCAGACCGTTATTGATCTCGTCATAAACCAATGGCTTACGCGTCCGCACTTCATCAGATGACCATAATAAATCAATCGTTTGCGCTGTTTGCTCTTTGGCTTGCTCGTAAGCGAAACTATTTTCGGTAAGGTTGTTTAAAGCCTCGCTATGAGTGAATAGACTTTGCAAGATATTCATCGTTGTGCGGCGTCGAGCCTCGGTGGGGTGCGCGGTAAATACAGGCGTAAATTTCAGCTGGTCAATCAGCTCTTGCATTTGAGCAGGCTCAATATTGCGTTCACGACATTCAAGCAACGTACGACGGAACGATCCTTCCCAGCTTTGTTCAGATTGCATGCGCAACGCATAACGTTGCTCCCGCAAGTAATTTTCTTCACTTAAATTGGCAAGGAAAAAATAGATAGAAAAGCCGCGTATGACATTCTTTAAGGTTTGATTATCTAAAGAGGCAATGAAGTCAATGAGCTGCTGCTTGTGTGCTTCATCAGGCTCACGGCGTTGTTGAATAAAACCTTTACGCAGTATCTCAATCGTATCTAGTGTCTGCTCACCAGATTGGCGAGAAATGGCATCGCCTAGAAATGAACCCAATAAGCTGGTGCGTTTACGCAGTACGTTATTATCTAAAGTCATCCTTAACCTTCTTATTAAATCAGTGGGCGAAAAACAGTAAGAGCGCTAAGTATCAGTACCCTCTTACCAAAAAAAATATCGTTCGATATGTCTTGCACAATACTTACTGCTTAGTAGCGTACAGGATTTGAATGTATATTAATAATACTTAATATTTATAACAAAAATTCGTAGTGAATTAAACGTTATTTTTCCTAATAAAATTTTTCATAGGTTCAAAAATTTCACGATTGAGCTATGCTTTCGATTCCGTAGACACAGACTTGAGAGACTCTATAATCATCGCCATATTTGAATGAAGCATAAAAAACACCATTATCTATCAGCGTATTCAGTAAGCTGCCTATGAATGCAAGTAATTCTAAATGAGGCTTTAGCTTGCGCTCACTTCTGGCTAACACTATGAATGTTCAATAATCTAATATTACTAGCAATACATCAGAAAAAATAAGGTATTATTCATTAGATTAACTTTATTTTTCCAGTGAACTTATCAGACAAACACTGTTTATAGCTAAATTTTAGTGATGTCCATTTATCTTCAAGAGGACTGACAACTGGATTCTATACCATTATGAAATCTACCATTAAATTACTCGAAGATACTGATTTCCCTGCCATTAAAAGGCGAGAGCTTAAAATCCTGCAAGTGAATATGGGCTATTTATGCAACATGTCCTGTGTGCATTGTCATGTTGCAGCCAGCCCATACCGTACAGAGATGATGTCACGGGAGTTGGTTGAGCTTATTCCAAAGGTTCTGCAAGCGCAAAATATCGATACACTGGATTTGACTGGTGGCGCGCCTGAGATGCATGAAGACTTTAAGTACTTGGTCAAAGCGGCACGAGCGCTGGGTGTCAAAGTGATTGACCGCTGCAATCTGACGATTCTGATGGTAGAAGGTTATGAAGATATGGCGCAGTTCTTGGCGGACAATGAGGTTGAGGTTGTCGCCTCACTTCCTTGTTACTCATTAGAAAATGTAGACAAACAACGTGGTAAAGGGGCGTTTGATAACAGTATCTTAGGACTGCACAAGCTTAATGCCTTAGGTTATGGTAAATCTGGGTCGAATTTGACATTGAATCTTGTGTATAACCCGCAAGGAGCAACCCTACCGCCCAATCAGCAGCAGCTTGAAGCTGACTATAAGCATGAGTTAAAAGTGCACTTCGATATTGAATTTAATCAGCTATTTGCCTTAACCAATATGCCTATTCAGCGCTTTGGTGCGGTGCTATTGGCTAAAAAACAGTTCCATCCCTATATGGATTTACTCAAAGCCAATTATGTGGCCTCCAATTTAACCGA
>NZ_DATIRM010000259.1:0-11961 GCF_035469765.1 Psychrobacter sp. | reverse complement strand
TGTATTTCCAGTACATTTTTCTCAAAAAACATAACCATAAGTATATGAATTTAAAACATTAATAATAAATGACGCAAGCGCATATTTAGTAAATAATGTCGTAAGTGGTAGGCAATTGCAAGTAAATGACGTATCATTTATCCAAGATTGTCGGTAAGACCAGCATCCACTGCCCTTAGCCGTACCTAACCCATTTTTTATGAGTCATCTTACCATGATAAAGACCTTAAATTTACGTCCGTTTCATTCTGCAAGCGCATTACGCAAGATTGTCATTACCAGCATATTGGGCGCCGCTGTTACGATGTCTGGCTGCTCATTACTGAGTGTTTATAAGATTGATTTACCGCAAGGTACGCCCATCACTCAAACCCAAGCACAAAAACTACAAGTGGGCATGAATCAAAATCAGGTACTTTATGTGCTTGGTAGTCCAGCGATTAGAGATACTCTAGAGCCGAACCGTTGGGACTATATTTATGACTATCAAGCAGGGACTGAAGGTCAACGTAAAGGTATCGCTGATGTCAAAAATGCCAGTCAGCATCTAAAGGTTTACTTTGATAATAATGGCATAGTGACTCGCGTTGAGGGTTTAGAGTCTCTGCCTAAATAGTCCCTTCCTAAACAATCTCTTACTAAATAATCGCTTCGATAGCGAGCTCTAATCATCAAACTCGAGATTTACTTTTGCGCTGAGACATAGGATCAGCGCTTAAGCTTCTATATACCTCTATCCGATCAAAAGGCTGCAATTGATAGCTAAGTGGCTGTTTTTGCGCATAGATGCCAACATGCCAACGTTTGGCTGTTGGCACTGCTACCTCTATCATCTCAGCACACCATGTTGCTAATTCTTCAAACCGTGTTAACCAGCTGGCATGCTCTAATGCTGCATATAAGGTTGTGCCATCAGCCACTTGCAAGGTTAAATAATGCTGGTGCTGCTCATCTTCAGCATAAGCTAAATATACCGTTATCATAGCATCTTGTGGGTCAATCATGTCTTTAGGCATGTTACCCTTATTATTAGCTGTTAGCTTAACCACTGCATCACCCAACCTACCAAGGCTAACAACAGTGCTACTGGCACAATCAAACGTATCGCCACGCGCCATAAATTATAAAAAGCTTCATTGCCAAAGTTTAAAGACTTACGCAAATGACTGATTTTCATCTGCCAGCCTGCAAAAACAGACAGCAATAATACGGCAATGCTACTAATAATGACCAGTATACCTACCAGCCAAATAGTTGGTATGGTAATGACTAATACTATCGCGATGACAGCCGTTATGACCAAACTGACCAGCAATCCAAACTTATGCGCTAGTTGCTGCATACTATAATGTAACAAGTAACTGGCGACAAATAACACCCCTACCCAGTATAGTAGCTGTCCGATTGGCGGTAGCACCATACCACTGATAAATAAAGCCACCACTCCGACCAGTAGCTGTAATATCCAAATCGGCAGCACCAGCTTGGTTGCCCCATACTCCTTCACGCTATGAGTATGAGAAGATTTCTGTGCATTATGATTGTCAATGCCTACCGCCGTTACCGCTTGTTTGGTGACAAGGTTTTGACCGAACCAGTATAACCCTGTACCCGCACCAACACTGACTAAAGCAAGTGCAACCGCACGTGCCCACTCGTCCAAACTTACATTGGTCATCGCAAAGGCGACATTCGGTAAGCCGTTAGCTACCCCAAATATCAAACCAATTAGCATCAATCCCAAACCAATTGGCAAAGGGGTCACACCCAACAAGCTTAATAATACCGCAATGACCATCAGACCTGCGGCAATGGCAAAACTTGGTATCTCAGGTGCACTATTTAATTCTGTGAGCGCCGTCAATATGCCTGTACTTGCGCCTGATATCACAAGCGCTGCAATAATGATAGATACCAGCGCTGCAAGCCAGCCAAATCCACGCCATAAAGCGCTAGCATCCGCCTCTCGGGTGAGCTTTTGCATACCCGCCAAAGGCGCCTCAGCGCTACGATAAGCCAGTGCTATCTCAGCATAAATGACCGGTAGCGAGACCAGCACCATAGCCAGTAGCCATAATAACCAAAAATCAATCTCGCCTATCGACGCCGGTGCAAACCAGCGAAAGAGCAATAATGGTAGCAGCGCTGCAATAAAATAAGAAGCATAGCGAATCATCATAATTTACATCCAAGCGATTCAAGGTGAATAACATTGAGTCATACTAGTTAAGAATAAATAGCTTTTAAGCTGTTAATCGTCGAATTGATATATAGTCGATTTAATTTAAGAAATAAAATACTAACAATATGCCATTATATAAGGACTGACAGTTATAAAAAAACCCCGAAATCGGGGTTTAATAGTTCAATCAAAATTAATGTAGACGGCGCTTTTATTAAGAATAGCAATAAAAAACACCGACTTTATCTGATATTAGTGAATAGCACTCACATAATCTGACAAGATACGGATATCACGATCCGATAGCTTAGAGGCAACAGTCTGCATCATGCCGATTTCGCCTTCTTTTGCTGCATCATTGACACGCTTTTGCTCGTCGCTATCGACATCATCTGCGCGACCCGCAGCACGGAAAAGCTTGAGCTGAGTGGCAATATATTCAGCATGCTGTCCACCCAAACGTGGGAATGCTGCCCAAACGTTACCTGCAGCATCTGGACCATGACAACCTGCACAACCAATGACACCGCGCGATTTATCGCCACCTAAAAACAGCTTGCTGGCTTCTTGGGTGGTTGCAGGATTACCAAACGCCACACCCCAAGGTTTTTGGCTTGAATAATAACCTGCGACGTTGGCTAAATCTTGCTGTGACAAGTTGGCCACTTGCGACTGCATGATACCGTTTTTACGGTAGCCTGCTTTAAAGTTGACCAATTGCTTATATAAGTATTTGACGTTTTGACCACCAAGATTTGGCTGGGCTGGCACAGGGCTCACACCATCAACACCATGGCAAGCAGCGCAGACAGTTTCTGCGATTTGTTTGCCGGCATTAAGATCGTATTCAGGAACAGTGATAGCAGCTTGTACGCTGAAACTTGCAACACATAAGCTGGCGGCAGCGATTAACTTTTTCATTGATACAAATCCTACTAACTCGATGTAAGCAGTATTTAGAGTGGTTGCATTACTCAGACGCGTCATATTTACCAAGCCAAAATATAAGGGCTAAGTCTTGTATTCCATAGTCTTTATCACAAGCAGCCCGAAAGTACTTACTAATATCAGGGTTTATTTTCGATTATTATAGCAAGACTTTTTACTATTTGCCTACTTAATCGTAGCATTGGATAGTTTTCCTACCTATAAACTCAGTCTTAGCTTTATAAAAAACAAAAAGCGCAAAAAGGTTTAGACCTTTGCGCCTTAGTTATATGTCTCAATGTCTGAATAACTAAACCTTGGTAAATGACATAACTACCTACTTGCTCATATACTCAATCAGCTTACGATAGTCATCATTGCTACAATTTTCGCATAGACCGCCCGCCGGCATCTGAATCATACCGTTTTTGACCGAACTAATAAGTGCTGGCATACCTTTTTGTTGTATCAGCTGTTGCCACTTGACACTATCGCCTTTTTTGATCGCATTCAAAGCGCCACTATCATGACAGGCAGCACAAGACTCAGTATAGATAGCTGCAATATCAGCTGCCCCTGCTCCAGTTGTCATGGCAATACTGACGACAAGCGTACTGATAGTACTGACTAAAAAGCGATTGCCTTTGGCAAAAATCTTGATTATTGATAACATAAGACACCTCCATTAGCTCATTCGTATAGATATTTTCTTCGCATGTTTTCTGCGTTAACGTCTATGAATAAACCTATTCTGATAGAGATTGTAACAATATATGTCGAATTAATATATATAAATATGCTTTGGCTTTAGTTAACAGGTTTTGATAACGCTGTAAGCAGTCGCTAAGCACTGCTTTATTTTATGCCATTGCTATAATTAATATGCGGCTAATAGCCGTTATTTCAATAACTAAGCGCATTAATAGTATAGAATAGTCGATAATTCAAAACGCTTATTTTATTGAAAGTTGGTTTTTAGTTTTGAGCCGCTAAAGAAGCTGCTCTTGAGACTGATCAACTGCAAACATTTTCAATACTGTATCTATATTTTAAGTATTTCATTTCAACCGTAATGAGTCATTTATGAGTACCCCGTTCAACGATGTCGCCGCCAAGCATGCGGATTTTAATACCAAAGCCCGTCAGCGTATTCAGCAAACTGAATTTATGATGTCAGCGCCGACCTTTCGCCTTTGTCCTGCAGATATAGGGTTAGAGGTGGCATTTGCTGGTCGCTCAAACGCAGGCAAGTCTTCTGCCATCAATGCGCTTACCAACCAGCGCCAATTGGCACGCTCATCTAAAACGCCTGGTCGTACGCAGATGATTAACTTTTTTAATATTGGTGATGCCGATAGGCGTTTGGTGGATTTGCCAGGTTATGGCTATGCAGCCGTACCACTTGAGATGAAAAAAGAATGGCAGGTTGAGCTAGAAGAGTATTTGGTGTCGCGCTCAAGCCTTGCAGGTCTGGTGCTGATGAGTGATATCCGTCATCCATTGAAATTCTTTGATGAGCAAATGCTACGTTGGGCAAAAGATGGTGAGCTGCCCGTTCATATCTTATTAACGAAAGCAGATAAGCTGAAGTATGGTGCCTCTAAAAATGCTTTGCTTAATACCCGTAAAAGATTGAAACAACTGGGTTTGAACTGTAGCATTCAGCTGTTTTCAGCATTAAGAAAAGAAGGTCTTGATGAATTAGCAGGCGTTATGGGTAACTGGTATGAGTATCAGCTTGAAGCCGACAAAATTATCGAGTCCTCTTTTGCCTTACTAGAAGGCGCTGAGCTAGAAGACGCAATCGAAAAAGATGCGGTCCAAAAAGATAGCTCTAAAGAAGATAGCGAGTAACTCTCATCGTCTTTAGCCAAAAAGGGTTTATCGTTATTATCGATAAACCCTTTTTTATTGCCATTTTTTATTCAGACGGATTCTTATTTAAGCACATAAGAGCTCAGCCAAGGCTTGCGGCGTATCCACCTGATACGTGGGCTGCTGTGCGGCAAGCTCATCGCTGCTGGCGGTACCATAATTGACCGCAATACTGGTCATGCCGAGACTGTTTGCCATTTGAATATCATAAATGCTATCACCGATAAATACGGCATCAGAGACTTGCTGCTCGGTATACTGCAAAATATCCTTTAGCATTTGCGGGTCAGGTTTGGAGCCTGCCTCATCGGCACAGCGCGTCATGATAAAATAATGATGGCTGTCTGAGGCTTCTAATACCCGATCTAAACCCTTGCGTTTTTTGCCTGTGGCGACTGCAAGCTGACGATTTTGCTGCTGTAAGTTCTGTAGCATACTTTCTATCGGCGCAAAAAATGGTGTACGCTGGCTGTTAGCAATATAATAATCTGCGTAACTTTGCTGAATGAACAGTTTTTTCTCAGTACTTGCCTTTGGATATAAAAGCTCAATCCCTTTCATTAAACTTAACCCGATAATATCTTTGACGGCTTTATCGGTTGTCGTAAAACCATGTGCCTCGCCAGCTATATGCATAGACTCAACAATTAAGCCAATCGAGTCCATTAAGGTGCCATCCCAATCAAATATGATTAAATTCTTATCTGCTAAATGATGCGGGTTAGCTGATTGAGAGCTCTCAACAGCAATTTTCGTTGCCGTTGTTCTTGTGATAGTTTGGCTCATAAATAGACCTTCATGAATAATGATAATAAATGGCAGATAGCAAAACGTCACGATGTCTTATTATTTATAGGACATCGTGACGTTTTGGATGAATGCTTAATCTATATAGATGTCATCTACTGTAAAGCGCGTATCACTAGCCGCTTATTTAGGTAAATTGGCTTTAATATCTTCTGGCATCCAATCAAGCATCTCATCTGGTAAAGGCGCAGTGATGGTCTCATAACCAGGAATATCCAAACGCCACGCATGTAAGCACAGACGATGAACGCCAGATTTGTCATGTACATGATACTTATCATCGCCTAAGATAGCATGACCAATATGTGCCAAATGTACACGGATTTGATGGGTACGTCCAGTTAACGGCTTAGCTTCAATCAAGCTAACAGGCTGCTCAGCAATCGTAAAACGACCATGAACGACGATATCAGTCTGACTTTCTTTGGTTTGCGGGTCTTGCGTATCTACCTTGACGCGGCGCTCACCGCTTGCCAGTGTATAACGCAACAATGACGCATCGATACGTTGTTCGTTAAGCGCAGGCTGACCTTTTGCAATACATAAATAATGCTTTTGAATGGTTTTGTCGACCAGATGCTGCTGCAATACTTTAAGCGCAGAGCGTTTTTTAGAAATCATCAGTAAGCCTGAAGTGTCTTTATCAATACGATGTACAAGCTCTAGATACTTCTTGCCTGTGACTTCACGCATGGCTTCAATGACGCCAAAGGCAAGACCACTACCGCCATGAACTGCGATGCCCGATGGTTTGTTTAGCACTATCAAGCCTTCATCTTCATAGACCACACGCGCCAATAAGCTTTTGGCAAATTCGGTACTGATGATAGGTTTTTCGCGAGTGGCGAGTACTACCGGCGCAATACGTACTACGTCTTCACGCTGCACTCTGTCGTGCGCTTTGCAGCGCTTATTATTGACGCGAATCTCATCTGAGCGAATCATTTTATAGATATGCGGTTTTGGCAAACCTTTTAAGCGATTAAGCAAAAAATTATCCAAGCGCTGGTCGTGCTGATGGCGCGTGACTTCAAGGTAATTGACCTTGCCGAAGTTGCTAATCTCATCGTCAGCACTTTGTGGACGCGTTTTGCTATTAAAGATAGCTGGCGCTTCGTGGATAGGTTCGTCTTTTGTCATTTTTGAGTTCGTCATTTTTAGTTAGGTATTTACATAAAGATTTGCTATAGTTTAGCATGTTGAGCGCCAATTAAGCAGAGGCTGAGATAATAATTCATTGCTAATTGATTGTTGTTTTAGGTAGAAAATTTCGATTTTATGGCTGGCTAATCACTTGTCACTACAATCGGCTGACTCATACAATCTGTGCAAGCTCGGCGTTTCATCTGATTTTAAAGGTGTTATAGCAACAGATATACTTTATAATACCTAATGAATTGAAAGAACATGACTGATATTTATCAGTCAAAAATTATTTTTTAGTAAAAACTATTTATTCTTATAAAGCATTTCTTACAGAATATTGTGACAATAGATAGCATCGACTTGATATATGTGGCATTAGCCCTTTATTAAGCGATAACCAACCATATACCCTTTACTCACTACCCGCATGATAACGACTTGATTTGATGATTTATTATCTAACAGTCCTTTAGCCGCGTGCAGTTGAGCAAGTATGGGTGGTTAAGAGCGCAATCGAGAATCAACACTATACATCTCGATAACTGCCTGAGTATTGGCGGTCAAACAGAGGACGATAAGTAGGATAAACATGAGACACCGTGCCAATAAGCCGGTCATTTATTCTGTTTGCCAAGTACGCCCCGCTGATGACTAACGCAGCAAGAACTCGCTTTGAGACACCCAAGATATTATTAACGTGATATACAAAAGAACGATAAATAAAGAATGACCAATTGCTTGACCTAAATGGATAACCGCTGGACTGTAATTTATACACTGCTATTTTATACAGTCGACAGCGATATGATTGCTAGACCTTGATTGATTATGTGACAGCACGATGCTTTTTTGGTATCAGTAATGCCTTTATATATCAGTAACCAGCCGCCACTATGACGAAATGACAAAGTGTGCTGACCATTCACCTGGTTCTAAATACTGATGATAAACAATCACTAACCTGCTTATGCATTAATCTTTATGACAAGCCTGCTTATATTAAGATATAGACATAGCCTTACACCCTATAACCTCTATATTGATGTTAATACCACTGGTTCAGAGTTGAGCTTTTGAAAAGCGTTACCACTCTTTATTACTCTGCTTTACGTTCTCTCGTTAACTAGCATCTGCTGACGCTAATTTTATTATTAGCAGCGCTTGCCACTTAGCCCTAAAGCCTGTCTTGTCGTTATTATGCGTACTCATAGGATACTATTATGAAACGCATTTTAATCAACGCTACCCAAAACGAAGAAATTCGTGTTGCCCTTTGCAACGGCAATCATCTATACGATTTCGATCTTGAAAACCGTACCCGCGAACAAAAAAAATCCAATATTTATAAAGGTCATGTGACCCGTGTTGAGCCATCGCTTGAAGCGGTATTTGTCGAATATGGCTCACAGCGTCAAGGTTTTTTGCCGATTCGTGAAATCTCTGCCGAATATTTAAGCGGCAATCCGCGTGATGAGAACATCAAAAAGCTGATCAAAGAAGGTGACGAGCTCATCGTCCAAGTTGAAAAAGAAGAGCGCGGCAATAAAGGCGCTGCCCTTTCGACTTATGTATCATTAGCTGGTCGCTATCTGGTGTTAATGCCAAACAACCCTCGCGGTGGTGGTATCTCACGTCAAATCTCAGGAAAATTGCGTGAAGATATGAAGCGTATGCTTGGCAGTCTTGACTTACCAAAAGGCATGAGTGTCATCATTCGTACTGCTGGTATTGGTAAAACGCAAGAAGATTTGCAGCATGATTTAAATCATTTGCTAAACATTTGGCAAGCCATCCAAGAGCAAAACCAAAAATATCCATCACCACGCTTGGTGCACCAGGAAGCAGGTGTGGTAACCCGCGCTGTTCGTGACTATCTACGTGATGACATCTCTGAGATTTGGATTGATAACGAAAACGCTTATATTGAAGCGGCGGGCTTTATCGATGCCGTTATGCCAAAACAGGCTGAAAAACTGCGTAAATATACCGATTATGAGCCGATGTTCTCACGCTTTAATATCGAAAAACAGATTGAAACCGCCTATCAGCGTGAAGTTCGTTTGCCATCAGGTGGTTCAATCGTTATCGATCAAACTGAAGCATTAGTGTCGATCGATATTAACTCTGCTAAGTCTACTAAAGGTTCAGACGTTGCTGAAACCGCTTACCATACCAATCTAGAAGCCGCCGACGAGATTGCCCGTCAATTGCGTCTGCGTGATATGGGTGGTTTGATTGTCATTGATTTTATTGATATGAATGACAACAAGCATCAAAAAGAAGTTGAAAAACGTCTGATTGATGCCACCAAATACGACCGTGCCCGCGTCCAGTTTGGTGATATTTCTAAGTTTGGCTTGATGGAAATGAGCCGTCAGCGCCTACGTCCGTCACTAGAAGAGTCAACCGGTTATATATGCCCACGCTGCCATGGTAATGGCATGATTCGTGACCTACGTTCATTGTCGCTATCTATCATGCGTCAGATTGAACAAATCGCGCTAAAAGAGCGTCAAGGCGAAGTACAAGCCGAAGTGCCGACTGATATCGCAGCATTCTTACTAAATGAGAAACGTGACAGCCTAGTCTACCTTGAGCAAGACAGTGGTACACGTATTACCATCTTGCCGCACGCGCATTTAGAATCGCCAAACTTCAAACTTCATTTTAACCGTGATGGCTTTGCCCCATCAAGCTATGAGCGTATCACCGACACCCAGCTGCAAGAGCATAGCGAGCTTGGTTATAACGTTGATTGGCAAACGGCTGAAAAAGAGCGTCCTGAGCAGCAGCCAACCCGCCAGCCTCGTAAAAGTGAAGATAACAATAATAGCAGTCAAGCGCAGCCTCGTCCTAATGCACAGCAAAGCACACCTACGCCGCCGCAGAATAGTACCAGTCATAGCAACGAGCATCGCAGCAACAATAGTACTAGTAGCAATGTGACATCAGCGCGTGCGCCGCAGGCTCAACAGGTTAATAGCACTCAAAATGTTGCAAGTCCCGCAGCACCGGTCGCGCCTCAACCGACTGCCATTACTGCTGCCCAGCCGCAAGCAGTTGCTTGGTTGTCTAATTTATTTGCGCAAGCACCGCAAGCTCAAACTACATCAAGTGTTAGTAGTCGTGACGCTGCTGAAGCTATCGAAGCATTGGTTAATACCGGAGCGCAAAGCCTAGGCTCATTTGGTCAAGTCGATAGTACAGCTTTAGCGAACAATGACAATAGCCAGAGTACGGCAGCACCCCAGCAAGATAGTAATCAGAAAAACAGTCAGAATCGTCAACAGACACGTCCTGCTGAGAGTAACACCGACGCCGACGATAACAGCGATGCTGAAGACAGAAGAAGACGTAAGCCGCGCAAATCAAGACCATCTAAGCCTCGTCAAAGAAAAGAGCAAGCAGATGATGTTGATAGTAACGCTACTAGCAATACAACTGACGGCAGCGCAACGGTCACTGAAGATAAAGCCGACAACCAAGATAAGCGTCAGCAAGATAACAGACGTCATAGCGACCGTAATCGTAACAACCGTCAAGATAGCAACCGTAATAACAACGAAAGCAATGCTAGCGCAGCCAATGCTAGCGAAAACAGTCGTTCTGACGATGCGAGCAATACAGCAGAAGAACAAACTCGTACTAAGCGCAAATCAAACAGCCAACGTGGATCACGTGGCAAGCTTGAGCGCGGCGAGACTTTAACAGCGTCTGATGCTCAGCAAAATAAGCAGCAAACGTCTAAAGATGCTAACGGTAGCAGAAACCAGTCTAATACGCGCCGTAATCAAGATCCTAACGAAGTAGTATTGCAGGTCAATGAAGCGGTCAGTGAGCTCAAATCACCAGAGGTTGTGCACTTATCATTAGATGATAGCAAGCCTACAGCACAACAAGCGACTCAAAAGCAACCGTCAGCAAGTGAAAGCAATGATGATGCCGCAAAAGAACGTCCAGAGAACCAAACTCAACAGCGTGCTGACAAACAAAAGGCAGTGGACAAGAAACCAGCGCAGCACACTACTAAGCCTGCCGATATCAGCAGCGACACCGCTGATAAAACGCAACAAAGTAACGTCCAAGCTGAGACTGCGGACAAAGGCACTGCACAAGTCAATACTACCCAGGTCGATAAGGTAGAAAAAAGCACTAATAATGACAAAAGTGTTGATAAAAAGACGTCTGTCGACGAGCAAGCGACTACCAAAAGCAACACTGACAATGAAGCTGAGCATATTGTGCCAAGTCAAGAAGTGGTAGCAGTGCAAGCGGAAGAAACAACGTCAACGGCAGCACCAACTGCTCAGCAAGCTGTTCAAGATGCTGTTGCTATTAGTGCTAGTGAAGACATGATGTTTAGTTCTGAAGAAGCGGCTACTGATACGGTTATTGAGACTAGTAGCAGTCTGGCAGTGCTTAAGCTTAGCCCTGAAGACTTGTTTGCCAAACGCTACGTTACGGCAGATAAGTTTGGTCAAGCCAGTAACGACCCACGCGTAGTACGTCGTCAACAGGCGCAATCTTCAGTTACTGGAGCTTCTCAAGCAACTGAGCAGGATGCGCAAGTCATTATGAGTGCACCGACCATTCGTGGTACGGTTGGCGAATTTATCCGTGCAACCTTAGCAGAGGCAGAAAATCGCTTAGCGACAGAAGGTGTCATCAGCTGCTTTAACGCTGCTATCGCTATGCATCTAGAGCAGACGCAAGTTAAAAATAGCGCTGACAAGCAAGTTACCATTCAATCAGTTGCTCATAGTGAGTTTAATTTTAGCAACTATGGCTATCAGCCTTTAGCAGCGGATTACATTGCACGTTTTGAGTCAATGACACAAGCCGTCAGTCAATTTGCAGCGGCCCAAGGTAAAACATCAGTAGAACCACGTACTATCAGCAAACGTGCTAGCAATGATCCACGTGGTCAGCATCCTGATTATAAAGAATCAGCGCTATTAACGACTGTTTCTGACGACGCAAATAACGCCTCAGTGCAAATTTCCAGCGATATTGATGCGCATGAA
>NZ_DATIRM010000258.1:0-2901 GCF_035469765.1 Psychrobacter sp. | reverse complement strand
TTGACGCCTCGCCGTTATATATCAGCTGGGTCGCGTCTGTTGCTGCATGACCACGATGACGTAACGCATTCAGTAAGTCAATCGCCCGAGTCGCTAGCAAGGTTAAAGTTGCAGGGTCGATATATAACCGCTTAACCCCCGATATCTTATCGGCGATACTGCCAGTATTGGATAGCAATCCACCTGCGATACCACCTATAGCAGCCCCCAATCCTAAGGTAGTACCAAGTGCTGCCGCGTCAATACCTAGCCCTAGTAACGCGCCAGCTGCCGCGCCAGAAGTAGTACGAATGCCATAGCTTTTGAGAAGCTCGGGGTCGAATGGGTCTTGCTGATAGGCCTGTAGCTCAAGTGGCGTTGCCGCTACGTCATTGTCATAAAATTTATATAAATTCAGTAAATTATGCTGCATTGCGCGTTCGCTCTGTCTAACCGCTTCTTGCATTTGCTGTAATACTGGCATGGGATCATCATCTTCGCCAATCTCTCGTACAAAAGCCGCGACGTTTAACAAAAAATCCGCAATGATAATATTGGCTTCATCATATAACTGTGCCCAGTTTTCAGTGCGTCGCGCCATTAACTGCTCAAGCATCTCAGAATGAGTAAGCATAGTCGCAAGATTTTGCCATAGACGCATCTCATCGTTAAATTCAAAGGCAACAGAGTCAAAGCGCGTTGAGATATGTAAGTTGCGCCGCGCCAGCATGGTCTGCCACTCATCTATATTGGCATCTTGAGCGTCAGTGAAGTTAAATACCGGCATAACAGGAATCGCTGCCCAAGATAAAATAGCCAGCTCATCTCTATATTTACCGAGTACCGGCTCGCGTGCATCGACGACATAAATAGCCATATCACTTGCCAACAGCTGACGGATAACCTTCGCTTCTTGGCTATAATCGTCATTGCTACTTAAGGCATCATCAGCTTGTGCAATATCTGCTGCCAAAAATTGCTGTAAGCGCTCAATACCATCACGGCGGCTGGCGGTATTATCCTCGAGCCAATCCATCAGCCCAGACGCGTCTTCCAAACCTGGGGTGTCATATAGGCTGACCAGTACTTCACCGGTTTGACTATCTGTTAGCTGTGCACGCTCCACATGACGGGTAGTCGCCGCTTCGTTTTTTACTTCACCGAAGTAAACGTCACGTAATAGGGTGCGCAATATAGAGGTCTTACCCGTATTGGTATGACCAACGACCGCAAGCTTTAGTGGCTCACCACTAGCGATAGTTTTTTTAGCTACCCTGTGGCTGGCTTCTGGTTCACTTGATGATACCGTGGTTAATCCAGACACTGGTTCCTGATGGTTGACCTCATAGGCTTTATCAGCAAAAAGACCAACAGGCTTATCCAGTTTCTGTTGGCTATGCAACTCATCATTGCCCTGATTATTTTTGTCATTGTTCATAATAGAATCTTATATTGGTTGGTAATATCCAAAAACATCTTAGCCATTTATTGTAGAACAAATTGAGCGTTATTTCGGTATAAGTTCAATAATCCATCGCCTAAAAAAACAGATGTTAGGCAACATTTCTCAGTCTCAGTTATTAATCAAACCAATATTACGAGCAGACAGGGCAGTTTGCCATTGCTGATAACGAACATGTTGGTTTTCATCTAACGGATCTAATGAGTTGCTATCGTTTAAGAGTTGTACAATCAGCCCGTGTGTGGCATGACTGGCGATTTGATCAAGTTTACGCAAGGTACCACGGTCAGGCAACGCTTTAAAATGGATACCAAGCAATACCTGTACTGGATGCTTATCTAAGTAAGATTTTAGCCGTGCCATATCATCACGGTCATCAACGATACCAAAATCCTCAATATCAGTCGTTTCAGTAATGCCTGTATCGAGACCCAATTGCCACCAGTTATCCTGCTCTGCTGGATATTCAAGTAAGGCAACCAGTTTCTTGCCAGCACTGACAGTAGCTTTTGGAGCAATAGGCGCAGGCGCTTCTTTAAAATCATCAGCATCAACCACATGGCGCTGCCAGAAGTTAAGAATTTTTTGATAATAAGGTAGCTTAATGTCCAACCGCATTTTTTTACGACGGAACATCAAGGCACAAAATGCCCATGCAAGCGCGCGCGGGACAATCCCATACATCAACAAACTACCGACCAACAATCCTGCCCATTGCCGTGCGACAGACAAAGGCATAGCATCAGTCACCAATCGGCTCTGGACGATAGCCGTACTGTCTGGCACATCAAATCCAACCATGCTTGGTAACCAGCCCAGTACCTGCGTCAAAGTAATCAGCGCCTGATTTGATAACAGGGTTGATTCCCAACTAAAGCTATATTGGCGCACAATCAACAGAAAAATAATCGCAAGCAGCATACCTGTTAAGGTTGCAAGCCATAATTGGTGGCTAAACCTACCCAAATACCAACGCATACCGCTATGTTGCAATTGACGCTCGTACAGAGTAACTGCCGCGTTGGTTACATCATCCTTACCACGTATTAAGTAGCTGGGACTGACAAAACTGGCAAACCAATTTGACGTTTGCTTGCCTCGATTGATGAGCGTCATGATCAGCCAACCTGCCAGCATGATGGTATGAAAACCTAGCAAGCAGACCAACACATAAAAGAAGTTCACTACGTTGGTCTGTAATAAAGTAAACAATCCCAAAAATCCCGAGAGACACCACACCACACTCATAATAACCATGATGCCTTTGATACGACCGTCAATCTTACCAAGCACGCCTGCCATTGCGCTATTACTGTCTATCCGTGAGGCGCGTCGATGCAATTTTTGCAGGGGCGTGCCTTCTTCACTTTGCAGTTTTTCAGTAATGAGTAGTGGGTCTGTGGCAAAAACATGCTGCTGCGTCTCAAGAGTACGTACTAGCTCAGTCAATTGGTCTTGGG
>NZ_DATIRM010000257.1:0-2132 GCF_035469765.1 Psychrobacter sp. | reverse complement strand
ACCAAAAGACATTCGTCGTCAGATTGTACCGATTCCTGATACTGCTGATAGCTTGTTTGATGAGTTGCAGCCTGCGGGTGGACAGGGGTTACTAAAGCAGCTTTGCCAAGCACTTAACCGCCGTGGCATTATGTCAGTCACCGCAGAGCACTTTAATCCGTCTAGTATTGATCGTTATTTGCAGCCGCAAATCTGCGTGGTCGATGATAAGAACCGTATCATCGAAAAAGGACGTGATCTACAAACGCTACAGATTCGCCATGCCTCTCAGACTCGCCAAGCGGTGAATGAGCAGCAAGGGGCGCACACAGAATTTCCTGAGCACTTCGCATTTAGTAAAAACCATCATAGCGCAGGCGTGGTCATGAAGCAGTTTGCTGCTTTGGTTGCTGACGAGGCAGGTGAAGCGGTATCTATCCATCAATATACCGATGTAAATGCAGCATTACAGGCGCACCGTATTGGGGTGTTAACCTTAATCAAAAGCAAACTTGGCTCAAAGAAAAAACAGCTGACCAGTCAAGTCGATAACATATTTAAGCTGGCATTTGCGCCGCTTGGTGATATGGAAAAGCTGAAAACTATTATCATTGATGCGACTTTAGATGCAGCGCTTGAAGAGCACTATGTATTGTTTGATCATACGCCAGACTTACCTGAGAGTGCGGATGATGTTGCGGTTGGGCTTAGCGAGGAGTTGCCATTTACTCCTGAAGAATACAGCCAAACGCTCGATGTAGTGCTCATTAATTTCTTGTTGACTGGTCAAACAATTATCAAAACGCTCAAAAATGTCTATACTCGCTGGCAGCGTATCCGCCAAAGCTTGTTAATGCTTGACCGCGAGATATTCGGCGAATCTATTGAAGATATTGAAGATCAGTTAGCAGATTTGCATTTAGCTGATTTTGTTTATCGTATGGATTATAGCCACTGGCAGCAGTATCCACGTTATCTGGAGGCGCTAGAGATTCGTATTGACCGCCTTGAGCACAATATCGAAGCCGACCTCGATGGTGTCTATGCACTTGACTTGCATATGGAGCGACTGGCAGGACGTGCTAATGATAAAGTCATCAGCGATTACCGCTGGATGGTCGAGGAGTATCGTATTCAACTGTTTGCTCAGCCGATGAAAACCCGTATGGCAGTATCGCCCAAGCGTCTCAGTAAGATATGGGATAAAATGAGTTAGCATAAAAGTAAGTGCTTCAATAACCGTTCGCAAATTTTTATGGTCATGCTTTTAGTTACCATCTGCTAAAAGCATGACACTATTGCCCGTATTATCAAAAAGCTTATTTAACCGCTTATATAAATATCTTGTACATTATCATATATAGTCTAATCCAAATAAAACCGATACAATCCTATTAACAATCGCATTTAATGAAATAAACAATGACTTATTCAATCGACTATCGTAAACAGGTACTTTCTAGCATAGCTAATGGTATGACCATTCGAAAAGCTTCCCTGTTTTATGGACTTAGTACCAGCACCATTCACAGCTGGCAGCAGAATTTAGTTCCTAAAAAAACAAGAAATAAAGCACCGACCAAAATACCTGATGACGCATTGATTGAAGATGTAAAAAGATACCCCGATGATTATAACCATGAAAGAGCCCACCGCTTAAACTGTAGTAGAACGGGTATCTTTAATGCCCTAAAACGCCTTGGTATCAGTCAAAAAAAAGACCTTAGCACATCCCAAAGCGTGTCCAATAAAAAGAGCGGCTTATCAGAGTAAGCTTGATCGCTTTACACAGCAAGGCTATCCCATTGTTTATATGGACGAAAGTGGCTTTGAGGCTGAAACCATTCGTCCTTATGGCTATGCACCGATAGGCAAACCTTGTATTGACAGCTACAACTGGCAAGCAAAAAAGCGCACTAACGTCATTGGTGCTCTCTATGAAAAGATGTTGTTTGCGCTTGATTACTTTGAGAAAAATATTAACAGCAGCATATTCTACGATTAGTGCAAGGTCACGCTAATTCCAAGCCTTAAGACTAAATGCGTGATTGTCATGGATATGAGCGAGGATAAAGCAAAGCACTGCTTTGCCTGAGTGCAAGACGAGAGCTATGCTCGAGTGACTCGGTTTCATAAGAATAAGCGTATTCACA
>NZ_DATIRM010000256.1:0-3968 GCF_035469765.1 Psychrobacter sp. | reverse complement strand
AGAATTAACCCAATTAGATGAACAAAGAGCCAAAGTGGTCAACAGCTATAGCACCGCATTGGTCCAAGATGCAAAAAGCCATATTGAAAGCCAATTCGATGTAGATGTTGAGGTCTATCAACGTCGCGGTAAGCTGTTACCTGCTATTGAGCATTTCCACCCAAAAAACCGCGCTATCGTAATGGGACGGCGTGGGGAAGATCATAAAGGCAGTCGAATTAATATTGGCAGCCAAATCGAAACGGTTGCGCGCGCGTCCAGCATACCTATCTTAATTTGTTCAGAAGCATTTACCACGCCTACCTCGTATATGATTGCCTTTGATGCCAGTAAAATAGCCATTTCCGCTACAAAAATGGTTGCTAGGAGTTATTTACTTAAAGGGTTGCAAGGTCATATCGTGATGGTCGGTCATCATGATGAGTTGTCTAAACAAAGCTTAGCAGCAGCAGTTGCGGAACTCATGTCAGCAGGCTTTATAGTCAAGGCGCATCACTTACCTGAGGCAGATGCCGTTGATGGATTATTAACGTTTCAAGCAGACAACAACATCGATATTATCGTGATTGGGGCTTATGGACGTTCTAAATGGCAGCAGCTGTTTTTAGGTAGTACAACAACAGAGATTATTGCTAGTACGCTCTCACCGGTTATTTTAGTGCGCTAAAGGGTAATGTGTATAACTATTATTATGATTAAAGGTATGACAGAAAATTAACGCAACATGATTTGGCTAAAAATGTTCATAGGCACGTTAATGGTGTTGGTCATTCAACTACTTGCTTAAACTCGGTTTTTTATTTGGCAGCGCTTGCAGCATTATTTTCAACCTTTACTTTAATCAGTCATTTTTTAGTCGGTACGCAGCGTAGTACCGCAGATTTAAAAGCAGCGCTAGTTTTTAGTCATAGCAATATTGCTTACGGCTATATACTAACTAACGGTATGTGAACTACAGTAGCCAGCATAAGAGACAAGTATCGCTAAAAAACTAGCAACATTCAGCTAATCTACTTATTTTTGAAACACTTATTATTTTAGTAAAATCTTTCGGGTAACATCTTATAATAATCAAATTTAGCAGGAGCTGTGCTTAGATAGCTCTTTACTATGAATTGGAGAAGCTCATTGCGCGCCATTCCTTATAAGTCTATTGTTAGTGCGCTATTGCTCATCGCTGTCGCAGGGTTTTTAGTCTTTCGCTGGTGGCAAGGACCACTATTACCAAGCTATAGAGTATCTTCCATGCCTTTGGTACAGACGGTAGTAGCGACTGGACGTATCGTTGCAGTCTCAAGTACTGAGATTGGTAGTGAAGTGACGGGTGTAGTATTAGAGCGACTGGTACAGGAAGGTCAGCAAGTAGTAGCTGGTGATCTATTGCTAGTACTTAGCTCCGATGAAGTGACTGCTCAAGTGCGTCAAGCAGAGGCAGAGCTGGCAGAGCTGGCCAGTAGTAACCGTCCACAGGCAGCAGTAGATTTGGCTAATGCCGAAGTCGCATTGGCGCAGGCTAGCCGTAATGTCGATCGTAGGCGTAAGTTAGCGGCCATCTCAGCCATCTCTGATGAAGAGATGGAACAGGCAATCCAAGCTCAAGCCCAAGCACGCAATAACCTTGAAAATGCTCGCCTGAAAGCAAAGGCATTATCCTCTGGTGGTGTAGAGGAGGACTTATTACGTGCCCGTATCGCAGCATTGCAGGCGCAGCTGAACAAAACGCAAGTCCGTAGCAAAGTATCAGGCACTATCTTGACTCGTAATGTCGAAATAGGGGAGTTAGTACAGCCAGGTCAAAGCTTATTCACTATAGCCCTCGATGGTAATACTGAAATACGAGTACCGCTTGATGAGCGTAATTTATCACGCCTAGAAGTGCAGCAACAAGCCATCGCTATTGCTGATGCTTATCCTGATGAACCGTTCCCCGTGCGTATCAGCTTTATTGCGCCAAGCATAGATCCACAGCGTGGTACGGTAGAAGTGCGATTGGCCGTCGATCCTGTACCTGGGTTCTTACGCCAAGACATGACCGTATCTGTAAATATCGAAACGGATCGACGTGCAAAGGCATTAGTGATTCCCAATGATGCGCTAGCCAATGTTAAAGAAGACAATGCTGACGTTCTGCTATTGCGCGATGGTAAAGTACAACACCAACAAGTGAGGTTAGGATTACGTGGGCTATCAGCATCAGAGGTGCTCTCAGGTCTGAGTGCTGGTGACGAGATTTTAGTTGATGCAACTGCATCATTAGCTGATGGCGCACGAGTTAGAACTACTCAGCAAGTAGCACCTTTTGCTAGTAATAATACTGACAAGATGACGACGGTAAACAATAAGAGCCAAGCAGCGGAGACAGTCAATTGACGACTTTTTTCGGTAAACTTTGGATTGATGCCAATATCGCCATTAGTTTTTTGCGCGAGGGACGAATACAGTCGCTCATGATTACCTTAGGAGTGGCGATAGGTGTCGCTGTCATCATATTCATAACAGCATTGATTCAAGGTTTGCAGACTAACCTTATTGACAGTACCCTCGGCAGTCAGGCGCATATTCGCTTAGTATCGCCAGATGAAGTCAACCTCATAGCGCCGCCTGCTGATGATACGCTGCAACTGATACAAGAAGACAAGCGTCCACAGCGTCTACGTTCCATTAATAATTGGCAGCAAATAACCGACACACTAGATCAACTGCCCTTGTTAACTGCCGTATCGCCAAACGTGTCTGGGCCTGGTTTTGTCCGGCGTGGTGAGGCACTAGAATCAGTGATACTAGTAGGTACTGATCTGGAGCGCTATCAAAAGATCATACCACTCAATGAATATCTAATCAGTGGCGAGCTGCGAGTGGGCGCAGATAATGTGTTGATTGGTAGTGAACTGGCCAAAGACTTGGGTGTAGAAGTCGGCAGCAAGCTGCGCTTAGATACCGGTCAAGACAGTAGTGATAGTAGCAGTAGCGGTAATGACGTCAGTAGCAACAGTGCCATAGTTAATATCGCTGGTATATTCGAGCTCGGCGTACGAGAGCTTGATGCGCGCTATGTCTATTTAGACTTAAAGCAAGCGCAGTCCTTACTTAGTTTGCCGGGCGGTATCACAGTCATTGATTTGACTGTTGAAGATATCTTTGAAGCAGAGGAAATCGCTGCGCAAGTTGGGCGCTTGACCTCGCTGCAAGCAGAAAGCTGGATTAAGACCAACGCCCAACTACTGAGTGGTCTCACTGCTCAAAGCCTATCTAGCAATATGATTGTAGTTTTTGTGGCAATTTCGGTGGCTTTTGGCATTGCCAGTGTACTATCAGTTAGCGTGGTACAGCGTACGCGAGAGATCGGTATCCTACGAGCAATGGGCGCAACCCGTCAGCAAATATTGCGAATATTCTTGGTTCAAGGGGCTATATTTGGCTTGTTAGGCTCCATTGTTGGTAGTGGTGTCAGTTATGTATTGGTCTGGTCCTTTAATACTTTCGGACCCAATATATTTACGATTCCAATATCGATAAACTTAATCTTAGTGACTATGTCGTTAGCAACGTTAACGGGTGTTATTGCAGCAGCTATCCCAGCGCGGCGAGCAGCGGCACTCGATCCAGTGGTGGCTATTCGTTATGTCTAATCATGTTTCCAGTGCCACTTTAAATAATTATTCTGTTAATTCTTTTGATAAGACGTCAACCCTTATGTCTAGTGAATCTCACGAAGTCTTGCGTTTAGAGGCACTAAAAAAGTCTTATAACATTGGTCAACCTAATGAGATTGAGGTGCTGCACGGTATTGACTTAACTATCAGTAACGATGACTTTGCCGCACTGATTGGTCCTTCAGGTTCGGGTAAAAGCACCTTATTAAATGTACTAGGTTTACTAGATCAGCCAACTAGCGGTGAGCTGTATCTGTTGGGTCAGGCAACCAGTACTATGAATGATGCCGGTCGCACCGCTTTACGTGGCAGTAG
>NZ_DATIRM010000255.1:0-5938 GCF_035469765.1 Psychrobacter sp. | reverse complement strand
AGTCAAAAATGTCGATGATGCGCAAGCCTATCGCGCACGTATCATGCAGCACCTAGAATCGATCCATTTGAGCGCTGAGCGTAAAGCTGCATTTGACCCGCGCATGACCTTATATCTTACCGATCATACCACCGCACAAGATATTGAGCTGGCAGCAAAATCGGGCATCGTACAAGCGGTCAAGCTATATCCTGCTGGCGCTACCACCAACTCTGCTGATGGCGTCACCGACATCAATGCCTGTGTAGATGTCTTTGAGGCGTTGGAAAAATACAATCTTCCTCTACTGCTACATGGTGAAGTCACTCACGACCATGTCGATATTTTTGATCGTGAAAAGCGCTTTTTGGATGAAGTGATGGTACAAATCATCGCAAAGTTCCCAACCATGAAAATTGTGATGGAGCATATTACCACCAGTGATGCCGCTGATTTTGTCTTGTCACAGGGCAATCAAATCGCTGCTACGATTACGCCGCAGCATTTGATGTTTAACCGCAATCACCTATTGCTTGGCGGTATCAAACCGCACTTTTATTGCTTGCCTATCTTAAAGCGCGAGAGTCATCGAAAAGTATTATTAGATGTCGCCACCAGCGGCAATCCAAAATTCTTTTTGGGCACCGATTCTGCGCCTCATGCAACCGATAAAAAAGAAGCCGCTTGTGGCTGTGCAGGCTGCTATAGCTCAGCGACTGCGCTACCACTCTACGCCACTGCGTTTGATAGCGTTGGTAAAATCGATAGATTGGAAGGGTTTAGCAGTCGTTTTGGTGCGCAATTCTATGGCTTGCCTGTCAATGAAAGCACCGTTACCCTGATCAATGCGCCCATGCAGATACCAGCAGCTTATCCTTACTTTGATGGTAGCTCGTTGACACCGCTGATGGCAGGCGAAACATTACCTTGGTCCATCAAAGGATAGTTTTAATAACTTCTAATGCAAGCTCTCTTTTCTTTATAAAGTAGAGTCACTTTGCTTTATCCTATGATAGCAATGCCACCTTTCTATTAAAAAGGATATGAGCGTCATAGGATGTTTATTTTTTATTTAATATAATAGCCCGACTGATAAAAGCGATTTAACCTGATATGACCATTCAAAATGATGTTGCTTTACCCAAAGTTGATGTAGCCACCACTACAGATGCGACCACCGAAATGCTAGCACCAATGAAATTAAAAGAACGTTTTCGTAAATTTCTACCGGTGGTGGTCGATGTCGAAACGGCAGGATTTAACGCGCAAACTGACGCCTTATTAGAGATTGCCTGTATTCCTGTGCTACTGAATGAGCAGGGTGTTTTTTATCCTGGTGAGGCATTCAATGCCCATATCGAACCTTTTGAAGGGGCAAATCTTGAGCCAAGTGCCCTCGCCTTTACCGGTATTGACCCTAACAATCCGCTGCGTAAAGCCATTGCTGAAGATGAAAAAACAGCGCTGCGTCGTATTTTTAAAGGTTTGAAAGAAGTACGCCGTACTGAAGACTGCCGTCAATGTGTATTAATCGGACACAATGCACATTTTGATTTGGCATTTTTGAATGCCGCCGTATTACGCACCAATAATAAGAGCCACAATCCTTTCCATAACTTTTCAGTCTTTGATACAGTCACTTTATCAGCCCTTGCCTTTGGTCAGACAGTTCTAGCACGTGCCTGTAAAGCCGCAGGGCTTGATTTTAATGGTAACGATGCTCACTCAGCACTGTATGATACGCAAAAGACCGCTGAGCTATTTTGTTATATCTTAAATAATTATCCCATGTTGGCTAATGCCATGCATAGCGAGCCTGAGCCTACAGACAAAGCTACTGAAGAGGTTCAATAAGCCCTTTATTACAGAGTATGTATTGCTCACCGCGTATAATAGTGGTATTTGTAAGGTATACTAACTTTAACCTTACGATTTAGAAGCATCATTTAACCTCTTGCATATCCGGTACTAAGCAAGGGGTTAAATCTAGAGATGGTTTGAGTTACCTGCTGTGCTTTAAACGCCTGTTATAGACTATTAAAGCTTAATAAAAGGGACTTTATTATGGAACCACAGTTTAAATTATGGGCAACCATCATCGGTTATATGCTGCTCGCCTTGACCATTAGCACCTGTACTTCGTTATGGATTCGATATCATTTAAAGCGTAATGACCTACATCCACGCCGTGCACTGAAAAAAAGATATTTAATTTTAAAAAGACGTAGAAAAAGGCTTGACAGTAAGCGCAGACCACATTAAAATACGCACCACTTCAGCATAAAGGTGAAAGCAGCTGAAGCGTTGTTACTAGTCCCCATCGTCTAGAGGCCTAGGACACCGCCCTTTCACGGCGGTAACGGGGGTTCGAATCCCCCTGGGGACGCCACTATTTGGCGTCACTTGTTAGCAAATATGCTTGTTAAGCATTAGATAAGACTAATAAGCGTACCACCAAAAAGCCCAATCACAATATATCGTGATTGGGCTTTTTTTATGTGCATCAGTTTCTACTTTTTAACATGAGCTATATCTATTACGTCTTACTCATAAAGCCTAACAATCACTTAATACCTGCTTGTAAAAACAAAAAAGCCAACAATTTATGCTGACTTCATGAATACATATATAGATATTTAGAAAATTTTATCGGATAAAATCAGCCACAGTAGCGCTAACACAATCAATCCGCCCAATACGGTCTGGATTAAAAAGAAAGCTTGGTGCTGCCCTACTACTTTGCCTAATGTTAAACCTAGCGTGCTGTATTTTATTGGCTGAGAATCAGTATCATCGGTAACTTCTCGCGCTTCATAATAGCCTTGCAGAATATCTAAAAACTGCTGCCATTCACCTGTTTTCCAGTTGTCTGGTTTAAAAGGCATAAAGGCTTTTAGTTTAGGCTCATTGACCATCCAGCGCTCAAGCGTGATAGAGCGTAATGACCATCCTTTAAAACGGCGTTCATCAATGGCTGAGAAATCCAATATCTTGAGATCTTTGTGACGGTCATCTAACAACAAGCGGTTTTTTAGATTAGTCAGCGCTTGCTCACTACCTTCTACATATTGAAAAAAGTAGCCATTACCGTAGCAAAGAATACCCGTAATATTATCGATTTTATTCAGCTTATTGGCACCTTCTGCGATATCGTTAAGCGTGCTGGCACTGGATAAAGCAGTAGCAGTAATGTGGCTCAGATATACAAATTGGCAGAGTTCTGGCATTACTGGATTTGTAGCGTCAATCGTTGGTGACAATCAGCTTCTCCCTATAATTAGGTAAATGTAGCTAAGACAACCATATTCATTTTTAGAAAAAACATAGAAGCAAGACGTTTTTAAACAAAAAGCGGCTTGGTATATTATTGATTTTGTAAATATTTATATTAATTGTATTAAGTTGGTTACATCATAGGATGTTTTAGTCATCAAAGCAATATATGTTTATGTCAAATAACAACTTATCAATATTCTAGAAATAACTAACTTGTGAGAGTAAAAAATTAAGAGTTTTTAGAGAAAAATAAACAGGAATTTGATTAAAATAAATAATCCAATATTCTCGAGATTCTGATAAATCCTAAAGCTAGCTGTGGCTAGATAATCTTGATACATAAGGCTAACAGAGATTAAAAGACATACATCTTCGTTATTTGTTATACGTCACAAAAACTCTTGGTGAGATGTATCAGTGTCACAAAACAATACTTTAGGGCATTATAAAGCGTTTATGGATGCGAGGAGCATTGAGCAGTGAGAATGGCGGATAGTAAAATAGCATCATCTGGATAAGTTAATTTTATGTTTTGACGACTGCCCGTTACCAATCGAATTGGCAACTCTAAATACTCAAAGGCACTGGCTTCATCGGTGATGGCAAGATTATGCTGAGCGACATAGGTCAGTACGTTTTTTAACTGCCCAAGCCTAAATACTTGCGGAGTTTGTGCTTGCCACATATGACTGCGGTCGATTGTTTTTTGTGCATAAGTGTGAGGTACAGCGCCGATACGTTGAGGGTTATTAAACTTAGTTCGAACATTTAGATGACTATCACTCTCAAATGCTTGATTAGGCAGCGCTACATTTACGATATATGACTGCTTTAAGGTATCAGCGACCGGTGTCGCTAAGATAGCACCATAAGGCTCTCGCATTGCTGCTTGAATCACTGCATTAATATCATAAACGGGTACAGCAGGACGCGCCGCATCTTGAATGACCACTAAATCCGACTCATCTGCGCCTGCATTGATAATAGCATTAACGCCCGCCTGCACCGACTGCCAACGCTCAGCACCGCCGCGAGCGTAATGAACAGGAAGCGCAAAACTGAGTGTTTGAGCGGTATCATCATCTGCAGCTATGACCAGTAAGCACTTATCAATATAGTTGCTAGTAGCTAGACGAGCCACGCTATGCTGTAGCAATGTTTGCCCTTGAAGCATCGTATACTGCTTGGCAATAGATGCCCCAAAGCGACTACCGCGACCAGCAGCGACGATCATGGCATGGATGTGAGGTGTGTTGTTCATAAGGCAGAATTCATAAGGTAGTACTCATGGTTAAGACCCATGACAGTATTACTAGGAAGAAATGATGATGAAGATAAATAAGGGTTTGAAGGTAAATACCGTCTTGATTACAGACAATAGAAGACAATAATTTTAGAAAACTAACAGTAATTAATAACGGCTGTGCGTCGTTGGCGCGGTTGACACTTGTACAAATGTCTCATTTGGCTTAATCAGACCCAAGTCTAAACGGGCATGCTCTTCTACCGCTTCTAGACCAGTCTTTAGATCATAAACATCGGTGCGCAGTAATTTATTTGCCGCGACTTGATTGTCATTTAAGCGCTGTTGCTCTGCAATCTGAGTCGTAAGTTTATGATACTCAAAGCGACCATTTTCACCCAGCCAATACTGATATTGCAGTCCTGACAGCACGGCAACGGCTAAAGCAACTAGTATAAATTGGCTAAAGTATTTCATAAAATGATAACGCCAAACAATAGATAAATAGTGGGATAAATCGGCAAACACTACTAGGCGATATACAAGACCTCATATCGCCTAGCATTTACTAGAAACCGAGCGTATTAACCACGCAGTCCGATAAACTCTTCACGACCACGATAGCTTGCACGTACTTGCTGCTCAATACGTAGTAGTTGATTGTATTTTGCGACACGGTCTGAGCGGCATAGTGAGCCAGTTTTGATTTGACCAGCCGCAGTACCTACTGCCAAATCAGCAATGGTGCTGTCTTCAGTTTCGCCTGAACGATGAGAGATAATCGTTGCATAGCCATTTTTCTTAGCCAGATAAATGGCATCTAGCGTTTCTGACAAGGTACCGATTTGGTTAAATTTAATCAAAATTGCATTGGCAATTTTCTTATCAATCCCTTCCTGCAAGATGGCAGGATTGGTCACAAATAAATCATCACCGACCAGTTGGACTTTATCACCGATTTGCTCAGTCAAGTACTTCCAGCCATCCCAATCTGACTCATCAAGACCGTCTTCGATAGAGATGATAGGATATTGACGTGCCAATCCTACTAGATAATCTGAAAATCCTTGGCTATCGAAAGCTTTATTACCCTCACCTGCCAAGATATATTGACCATTTTTATAGAACTCACTCGCAGCACAGTCCAAAGCCAGATGGATATCTTCACCTGCTTTGTAGCCGACTTGCTCAATCGCTTGCATGATGACCGTGATAGCTTCTTCGTTGCTACGTAGGTTTGGCGCAAAACCACCTTCATCACCAACCGCAGTATTTAGACCTTGTGACTTTAAAACAGATTTTAAGCTATGGAAAATCTCTGTACCAGCACGCAGCGCTTCTGAGAAGCTGGTAAAACCAACCGGCTCAATCATAAACTCTTGGATATCAACAGTATTATCCGCATGCTCGCCACCGTTTAAGATATTCATCATCGGTACA
>NZ_DATIRM010000254.1:0-1783 GCF_035469765.1 Psychrobacter sp. | reverse complement strand
TATTGATAAGGAGCACAGCCAGTCAGATTGGCTACAGCGTCCATTATCTGATGAGCAAGAGCAATATGCGATTGATGACGTGCGCTTTTTACCTGCGTTATATTTGAGTCTTGAATACGAGTTAAAAAAGCAAGGTCTCTATGAGTATGTCTGGGAAGACTGTCAGCTTTACGCCAATGACTTATATGATGCTCAAAATGTTGCAGACGAGCAGATGTATCTAACCATGGCAGATTATCGCTATACCTCTGAGCAAATGGCAATATTGCAGGCTGTAGCCACATGGCGTGAAGAGCTGGCGCGCGCGACCAATCAACCACGTACTTTTGTGATAAAAAAACAAGCCGTGCGTGAGATTATCACTGAAAAACCAAACAGTATGCGTGAACTGGCACATAAAACAACTATGCACCGTAGTATGTTGCGATTGTATGGTGAAGAGCTACTCAAAGTGATAAAGGAGGCAAAAAGCCTTCACCCTGCTGAATATCCTGATTGCTTATTACCGCCGTATCGCTCAAAAAATAAAGTGCTATCAAAAGCGGTGCAACAAGCGATAGATGATCAAGCGAAAGCTACCGGCGTACCTGCCAATGTCTTGATGCGTAAAAAATGGCTTGGGCAATTATATGAAGTGATTGCGTTTAATAAAGATATGAGCGAGTTGCCGCAAGGATTAAAAGGCTGGCGTCATGATTGGGTGATGTACACCTTTATTCCTGTCATTGAAGCGCATAAAACTGAGCTACAGCAAGGCATGGGTATCAATGTCTAAGGTTTAACGCCTGACACTTAGTTGCGTTCAAATTGACCATGCTGTAAAAAATATCCTGTCTGTTTAGCAACGTTATTATCAATCAACATGCCGGTATGAGATACAGGCAGGATTAAATGGTCAGTAGCTGCATCAAGCTTAGTTTCTTTTAGATATACGGTGCCGTCATGTACAAGATGCTCATCAAGCAATGGGCTATCTTTTTGGCGTAATTTACGATTGTGGTATTGCAGAAATATTTGACCCAAACCGTATGGACGATTCCCAGCAATCACGCCAAGGGTGATATGCTCAGGTAACGGCGCAACGGTGCCATCTAATGCATCGATGTACGATTGCCCAACGATAGCAGGGCTCAGTCGCCAAATATAATCAGCACAAATACTGCCCATATGCGGTGTCCCAAGGGTCACGCAACGACCAATTTGCCACTTAGGGTACTGAGTGACAAAATCACGAATAATCAAACCGCCCAAGCTATGACCGACTAAATGTATCGGCTCATCAGGATGATGGTTTTCTTCAAGCCATTTATTAAGCCGCTGACTATTGGTTTGAATACCATCTTGCATACTACGATAGCCAAATTGATGAGTATCAAATCCTGCTGTTTGCAAGCGTTTGGCAAGTGGTCGCATGATCCAAGCCGTTTGGTGCAGACCATGGATAAGAATGACAAGATTATTTTTCTGCATATTTAATTTTAACCAAGTGAATGATGTGAATAGATTAATATAGTTAAAATACCTTAAAAACGCTAGGGTACTGCTGGTATAAATTTTTTGCAGCCTCTGTCTGCGTAGGCACAGCAAGCAAGAAAAATTGATATCAGCAGTACGTTATGTATCGATATTGCTTTTCCCTGACTATAGCCATTTTATTATAACGCTAAATATTATTAGCAAAATAAAAACCTCCAAATCAGCTACTGAGTTGGAGGTTTGTTTTTATCTTTTATAAAGTATCAAAAGCTAGGACTACATAAAATTGGGATTACATATAGTTTTC
>NZ_DATIRM010000253.1:0-6523 GCF_035469765.1 Psychrobacter sp. | reverse complement strand
TATAGCGATCAAGTGATAGGCAATGTCTCAGGCCATATTTTTCCTGGATTCAGGATGTTTTTAGGATCAAGCGCAGACTTAATCATTGGCATCTGGTACTCATTACAAATCTTGACGGCGGCAGCGACCTCACTTTTATCTTTCAGCGTTAATACCGCATCTGGTGGTTGATTGGCAAGCCACGTTATAGTGTGACCATGTTGATCACGTACTGTTTGATTAAGACTGAGCTGTTTACCAAAACGGTTTTGTAAGACTTCGATAGCCTCACTGTGGTCTTTTTTAAGCATTAAAGGGTGAGAGGCAGATATGGACATAGGTCAATCCTATATAGAATATCCTTTTTAATGAGCCGTCGAAAACAATTCACATAAAGGCAAATGCTTACTCATTTTTTAAACGTCAATTGAAGTAAGTGAGCGTTTGTTAAATAAATTTCGATATCTATAGCGAGTATCAGGCATTCATTACTATCATAAATGAAAGCAATTTAGGCTAAGATGCGCCAAACGACTGCCAAGATAGCCAGTAGGTAAAAAATAGGTGACAGCCAACCAATGACTTGTGTCGCAATGGCAATGAAAATAGCAAAACCAGCCAGTGCCAACCAATCTCGGCGACGGTCGTTTAACATGTCAGCACGAATCTGCTGAATCTCGCGCAATTGCGTGTCTTGACGTGACCCCTGCGCAGCAAGGCTTTGCAATCCTTGATCTAGTAGCTTTGGAATATCAGTGGTTGATAGTAAAATCTCTGGTAACTGCTGGCGTAAGTGTTGCAAATTACGCATCGGATCAAGCTGCTCTTTAATCCAGCTGCTTAGGATGGGCTTGGCAAGTGACCAAATATCAAGGTCAGGATATAAGTCACGCCCAAGACCCTCGACGTGTACCAAAGTTTTGAGTAATAGCATTAATTGCGGCGGGATACTCATATGATGACGGCGAGCGATATCTAGGATTTGCATCAAGACGCCAGCAAAATCGATATCGTTAATAGATTTTTGTAGCATCGGACCGACGGTGCGCTTCATATCACGCATCAAAGCATGCTTATCGGTATTCGGCGGTATCCAACCAGCACGGCTAACAATATCGACCATCGCCGTAAAGTTATTATTCATCACGGACAATAACATTCGTGCGACGATAAGCTGATCATCCTTTGACAAGGTGCCCATGATGGCACAGTCAAGCCCGATATAACGTGGCTCATGACCTAAGTCAACGGCTGCCATATTTGTAGTCAAGGTATTGACTGGTGGCGTTTCTACAAAGACGTTGCCGGGATGCATATCGGCATGGAAGAAGTTATCACGGAATACTTGGGTAAAAAATATCGTTAAGCCTTTTTCTGCCAGTGCTGCACGGTCATAGCCTAATTGATCAAATACCTCAACTTGTGAGATAGGAACCCCTTGTATACGCTCCATGACCATGACGTTTTTATTGGCATCATAGACTTCTGGTACATACATCAATGCTGAGCCCAAAAAGTTGTTGCGCATCTGCGTTGTATTGTCTGCCTCTAGCGTTAAATCTAACTCGTTCAGCATGACTTGACGGTAGTCTTCAATAATATCGATAATATGTATCGCGCGTGCCGCTTCGATCCGCGCTGATGCCCAATTAGCCAACTCACGTAGCAATTCAAAATCTGCAATAATGGTAGTGCGAATATCGGGACGAACCACTTTGACCACTACTTCACGTCCATCATGCAAGGCGGCGGTATGTACTTGGGCAATAGAAGCAGCTGCCAAAGGTTTAACGTCAAAACGCGAAAACAAAGACCCAATAGATTGACCAAGACCATGCTTAGGGTCTTGGATTTGGGCAATCGCTATATCAGAATCAAAAGATTTGACTTTATCTTGCAGTTGAATAAGTTGCGCGATAATCTCAGGTGGCACGAGGTCACGGCGGGTTGAGAGTAATTGTCCAAGCTTTAAGAACAGCGTACCCATATCTTCAAGCGCGTATTTAATCGCATTAGGCTGATGCTTTTTGCCCCAGGCGGCTGGATGCATCCGGATTAAGCGCACCAAGGGTTGTAGCTGCGGCGCCTCTTCGACAGAAAAATGCGTGTCAATACGATAGGTGGCGGCGATACGCCAAAGCTCAAGTAAACGGGCGCGATGGGATAATAGCATGTGATATAAGTACTCTAGATAAAGTCAAAAATAAGATAGACGTTGTAGAAAAGGATGTTATCTACTATTGGTCAAACGTGCTTGCTCATCTTTAATGGCGGCTAGTCTGGCTTCTTCACGTTCGATATCGGCGCGTAGTTTCAGTAATTGTTGCTTAAGCTCATTTACTTCAGCTGCTTCGTTAGGGTCAGGAGCGACGTTGCCTGCCACATCATTTGCCCAATCACTAACATCATTAAAAGCGCGTTTGGCACTATGACGCCAGCTGCCTTTAAGCTGCGATATCAGTAGATGCAGTTGACTCGCCATTGGCTTGCCAATAAATGGCTCAAGCTGTCCAGCAACATCAGGATCAAATCCTGCGACCAGTTGTTTCAATTGCATAAGCACTTTGTAATCACCCTCAATAGGCAGGTTGCCTTCAGTACCGCGCATTAGGTTAAGCAGCTGAGCAGGATTATCAACGGTTATGATGCAATCTGGTTGACTATGACCAAGACGCGCGCGCTGCATACTAGCCTTTTGGCGCTCATTCATAGCACCACTTTGCTCAAACACACTCTCGGTCGTCACCGGCTCAAAACGCAAGCGCTCTTGGGTAAATAGTACATCCAAATTCACCTCAGGCGTGTCCATATTGAGACGCAAGACTTTGCCAGCAAGCGGCGCTAGACCCGCTTTGGTAATCTCATCACTGGCAATAGCCATGTTAATCAGTTTTTCGGCACCGGCCAAAAGTAGAACAGTCAGCATAAGGCTCTCGCATAGTCAGTTGAGCGCCTTAAAAGAGCGCATCATTATGTATAAAGGTCAGTTGCCATCGCTTTACGTGATAGCATTTTTTATCGCAATGGTTTTTAACTTAAGTCTTAAGCTTTAAAGCCGCGATGCACAGCGACGATACCAGCCGTCAGGTTATGATAATCACAATTTTCAAAGCCTGCTTGCTGCATCATTTGCTTTAATGTTTGCTGATCAGGGTGCATGCGAATCGATTCTGCTAAGTACTGATAGCTCTCAGCGTCATTGGCAATCAGCTTACCCATAATAGGTAAGGCAGTAAATGAATATAAATCATACGCTTTAGACAAAGGCTCAAACACAGGTTTTGAGAACTCAAGTACCAATAAGCGACCACCTGGCTTCAGCACACGGTACATCGATTTTAAAGCAGCATCTTTGTCCGTGACGTTACGCAGGCCAAAGCTGATGGTCAGCAGATCAAAGCTATTATCATCAAATGGCGCTAGGGTTTCAGCGTTCGCTAAGACGAAATCAACGTTGTTACAGCCCGCATTAATCAAGCGCTCACGGCCAACTTCTAACATTGCCGCATTGATATCAGATAACACCACTTTACCGTTGCGACCGACTTCACGGCTAAAGACTTTGGCTAAATCACCCGTACCACCAGCGATATCGAGTACATGCTGACCGGCACGTACACCTGATAGGCTAATCGCATAACGCTTCCATAGGCGATGAATACCAAAGGACATCAAGTCATTCATGATGTCGTATTTTTTGGCGACAGAGGTAAATACATCAGCCACACGCGCTTGTTTTTCCGCCTTATTAACGGTCTTATAGCCAAAATGGGTTTCTTCATTACCATCGGTATCAGATGTATGCGGATTATTGATGTCATCACGCTGATTAAAAAGCGTTTGTTTGGTGTCTTGGGCACTCGCCTGTGCAGTGTTATTTGCATTACTATTTTGGGTGCGGTTTGCAGTATTGGCATTTGGCATAGTGGTTTGTTGCCCTTGTGGCATTCCTATTGGTAAATCTTCAACATGCGTAAAGTCATTGTTATTAACATTATTAGCGCTTGCAGCAGTATTTTGACGTGCTTTTACTTGAGCGGTGATATTTTGTTTATTGGTGATGCTGTCTTGAACCAATTTATCTTGTATATGGCCGTTAGTAGTCGTTGTATTATTTACATGATCAGTCATCGCGTTGTCCTATGATTGTTTTTAGTGAGATGAAATACTAATAGTTGTTTAGACAATGGCTCTTATCATACACCAAACGCAGTAGGCTTACCGCCATTATCCGTGGCATGCACTTCATCAATAATCTCAAGCTCGCGCTCACAAAACGGTTCAATGAAACTGCTGACGCTCTTTAGCGGCTTCATCGCTTTAAAGCCTGAATCAATATAGTCATAGAGCGGTTGAAAGTTATAGCGATATGCAGTGCCTTTAGCTAAAGCAAAGGCTTTTTTGAGCACAAAAGAATTTAGGTCTTTATCGGTACGATAGCAAACCTCTTTTAGGTTATTAATCTGTACGCGGCGCTCATCGGCTTCATCGACAGCGCGGTAGGCAGTAAGCATATTCTCTTCATTAACCGCTAAATCTTGTGCAAGTAACCACTGCGCCAAATGTAAGTCAAGCTCAATCGCCAATATTGATGCTTGAATGCCCATGCTAGCGGCTTCTAAAGAAGATTCTTTGGCAAGACGTTCTAGTTTTTTGGCTTTAGGAAGGATGCGTCCTAATTGTTCTGCCAATACTTTAAATTCATCACCACCATATAGCTGTGTTAAGAAATAATCCGCCATCAAGTGGTTTTTTGGTTGCTCAAATAGCGCGCTGTGTGTGCGCTTAATGCGGGCTTGTTGCCATGCTTGTACCTCTTTGAGCTTGTTATCTAAGGCTGCATCTTCATGATGTGGCAGCGTCCAAAAACGGTTTAAGTGCTGTTGTAAATTGGCTAAAGCAGACATGGCAGGGAATCCTATAAAGTAAAAATCATCAAATGAATAATAACAACGGGTAATACAGGAAAAAATGGATAACAAAGGCGTTAAGCTGCGTTAAATCTTTATGTGTATAGGCAACTATTAAACCATGCTCTCAAGATTTTATTCACCTTAAAAGAAAACAAAGCAGAATACAAATGCCAAACTGTTACATAGCCATGTTATTCACTAAATGGACTCAGTGCTATGATAAAACGATTAAGCTATTTTATTTAAACCTGTTATTTTAAATCAATTATTGAATAACACTATAGCGAGCATAGATATGAGCAAAAAAAATAATAAAGCGGATGTCGAAGCAGCAAAAGATATGAGTGCGCCACTTAATGAGCAAGTTGTCGAACAGTACTTAACGCCCAATCCTTTGAGCAAGTTTTCAATGGATACAGACGCGCTGCGACTTGCATTGGTTACTGCCCAGTTTGCCTTGCGTGCGACGCGTCAGCCAGTAGTACCAAGCACTGATAAAGCCGTTGGGCTACTGGTATTAGTCAATGGTATGGAGCAGGCAGGTAAGGGCACAGCAGTGACACAATTGCGCCAGTGGATCGATCCGCGCTTACTTAAAGTTGAGGCAACTATTGGGGATTCTCCACTGGCACATCAACCGATTTGGCAAGTGCATATCAAAGCCATACCGCGTCACGGTGATGTGATGGTGTATTTTGGTAATTGGTATGCAGATTTGATTTATAATGTCATGCGCATGGCAACTGAAACTGAAGACAATAAAAAATCAGCAAAAAATACGCAGGGTAAGGACACTAAAGCATTACCTATTGGTCCATGGCAAGCGTATTTACGTCAGCATCTTATTCAGCTTCAAGATTTTGAGCAAGACCTTGCGGCAAATCAAACCAAACTGCTGAAGTGCTGGTTTCATGTCGATATCGAAATCTTGCAAGCAAGACTAAATGACGATGAGCCAGCCCCCAAGTTCTTGTATCAAATTGATTGGCATGATGCGGCAATAGTGGATAAGTTTAATGAAGTTGCAGTCAGCTTATTACGTCAGCAAGGCGATTGGGTCATTATAGATTGCGCAGATAAGTCACAAGTAGCCAGGCATTTTTGTCATGAAGTTTTGCATGCGATGCAAAAGGCGTTGGTAAGTAGCCACATAGAAAACAATGAAGAAGTTACGCACGTGCAAGACGCAGCAGTGAGTTACCATGATAAATCTAAGCATAAAGTGATAGATTTTGAAGCAGTAAAAATACCTAAATTGCTGACTGATATCGATAAGTCAGATATTGACAAGTCTGACTACCATAAAGCATTGGCTAAGAAGCAGGCACGATTGGCAGAACTGCTGCGTGCGCGTCAGGGGCGTCATGTAGTGTTTGCTTTTGAAGGCATGGATGCAGCTGGCAAGGGTGGCACTATTAAAAGACTGGTTGCGCCACTAGATCCACGTGAATATCAGATTTATAATATCAGCGCGCCAATGTTGTATGAGCTACAGCATCCTTATTTATGGCGTTTTTGGACCAAATTGCCCAATGAGCAAACAGACCGTATCAGTCGTATCGCTATTTTTGATCGCACTTGGTATGGACGGGTATTGGTTGAACGTATCGAGGGCTTTGCTACTGAGGATG